>NZ_JAQZRK010000069.1:0-726 GCF_028737495.1 Enterobacter cloacae complex sp. 2022EL-00981 | reverse complement strand
TCTGTCTCTTCGCCAAAACATCTTCGGCGTTGTAAGGTTAAGCCTCACGGTTCATTAGTATCGGTTAGCTCAACGCATCGCTGCGCTTACACACCCGACCTATCAACGTCGTCGTCTTCAACGTTCCTTCAGGAGACTTTAAGTCTCAGGGAGAACTCATCTCGGGGCAAGTTTCGTGCTTAGATGCTTTCAGCACTTATCTCTTCCGCATTTAGCTACCGGGCAGTGCCATTGGCATGACAACCCGAACACCAGTGATGCGTCCACTCCGGTCCTCTCGTACTAGGAGCAGCCCCCCTCAATTCTCCAGCGCCCACGGCAGATAGGGACCGAACTGTCTCACGACGTTCTAAACCCAGCTCGCGTACCACTTTAAATGGCGAACAGCCATACCCTTGGGACCTACTTCAGCCCCAGGATGTGATGAGCCGACATCGAGGTGCCAAACACCGCCGTCGATATGAACTCTTGGGCGGTATCAGCCTGTTATCCCCGGAGTACCTTTTATCCGTTGAGCGATGGCCCTTCCATTCAGAACCACCGGATCACTATGACCTGCTTTCGCACCTGCTCGAGCCGTCACTCTCGCAGTCAAGCTAGCTTATGCCATTGCACTAACCTCCTGATGTCCGACCAGGATTAGCTAACCTTCGTGCTCCTCCGTTACTCTTTGGGAGGAGACCGCCCCAGTCAAACTACCCACCAGACACTGTCCGCAACCCGGAT
>NZ_JAQZRK010000068.1:0-884 GCF_028737495.1 Enterobacter cloacae complex sp. 2022EL-00981 | reverse complement strand
CTGCGAAGCGAGACATGTCCTGCCTTACTCATCCTGCTTGCCCTGTTTATGCTGCTTCCGGATTCATGCTGACGCGGTGTCAGCCCCGCGAACGCCGCGAACTGCCTCGCCTGACCGAACCTGTCCTTCAGCCCCACATACGCCAGCAGCACGGCGGACGTCTTTTCACCTATACCCGGTATGCTGTCCAGCAGTTTTCGCCGGTGCTTCATATCCGGGTCATCATCCGTCAGGTCCTTTATCTGTTTCTCCAGTCGCTTCAGCTCCGCTTCCAGCCACAGAAGGTGCGCATCGATGCTCGGCATCTGCACTTCCCGTGCCGTCTCCCGGCGGTTCAGCTCCTGCGTGTGCATGTCCGTCAGGGACTGATGCCGCAGTACCAGCGCCCGTAACGCGCGCTCCAGCGGATGCGGTGCCTCCCAGGCTGCCGGGCGCTTCTGCCGGCAGAACTCTGCCAGCATACGGGCATCCACAGCATCGGTTTTACTGCGCAGACCTTCGCTCTGCGCAAAGGCTTTACCCAGCGCAGGATTGATGATGGAGACGGTGAAACCGGCATCACTGAGGCAGGCCGCGGCGTCTTCCATATAGGTGCTGGTCGCCTCCATGCAGATATGGGCTGGTGCCACGCCGTGATTATGAAGCCAGCTGAGCAGCTCATTGTGACCTTTAGGGGTGTTAGCAAACTTTTTGCTGCGGTGACGGCCATCAGGTCGCAGCACATCGACATCCAGCTTAGCTTTGGAGACATCGATACCAATAAAGTGAAGTTCCTGTTCCATAGTGAAACCAACCTTGTGAATGCGGGTTACCGGGAAAACCGGTCCATGATACTGTCCGGTTTGTCACTTGTGGAGAAGGGGCAGTCCACTGCAGGGATCTAC
>NZ_JAQZRK010000067.1:0-1001 GCF_028737495.1 Enterobacter cloacae complex sp. 2022EL-00981 | reverse complement strand
GTTCTTTTCGCCTTTCCCTCACGGTACTGGTTCACTATCGGTCAGTCAGGAGTATTTAGCCTTGGAGGATGGTCCCCCCATATTCAGACAGGATACCACGTGTCCCGCCCTACTCTTCGAGTTCACAACCTGTGCATTTTCGTGTACGGGACTTTCACCCTGTACCGTGCGACTTTCCAGACGCTTCCACTAACACACAAGCTGATTCAGACTCTGGGCTGCTCCCCGTTCGCTCGCCGCTACTGGGGGAATCTCGGTTGATTTCTTTTCCTCGGGGTACTTAGATGTTTCAGTTCCCCCGGTTCGCCTCGTTAACCTATGTATTCAGTTAACGATAGTGCAACGGATTGCACTGGGTTTCCCCATTCGGACATCGCCGGGTCAAGGGTTCATATCACCTCGCCGGCGCTTTTCGCAGATTAGCACGTCCTTCATCGCCTCTGACTGCCAGGGCATCCACCGTGTACGCTTAGTCGCTTAACCTCACAACCCGAAGATGTTTCACTTCTGATTGCGAAAATTTGAGAGACTCGAACACACCATAACATGTGTGTCGTTTCAATTTTCAGCTTGATCCAGATTTTTAAAGAGCAAAACTTCGCAGTGCACCTTTTCAGGTTCACTCTGAAGTTTTCTTGTGTTCGCAGTAAAAGATGGTGGAGCTATGCGGGATCGAACCGCAGACCTCCTGCGTGCAAAGCAGGCGCTCTCCCAGCTGAGCTATAGCCCCATCGTTTTGCAACCTCTTCAAATTTGCTTCGCAAATTTGGTAGGCCTGAGTGGACTTGAACCACCGACCTCACCCTTATCAGGGGTGCGCTCTAACCACCTGAGCTACAAGCCTGTAGAGGTTTTTACTGCTGTTTTTCATCAGACAATCTGTGTGAGCACTGCAAAGGCAGGTTCTTTAAGGTAAGGAGGTGATCCAACCGCAGGTTCCCCTACGGTTACCTTGTTACGACTTCACCCCAGTCATGAATCACAAAGTGGTAAGCGCCCTC
>NZ_JAQZRK010000066.1:0-1090 GCF_028737495.1 Enterobacter cloacae complex sp. 2022EL-00981 | reverse complement strand
TGAATCGCCACGGATAATCTAGACACTTCCGAGCCGTTGATAATACTGGTTTTCATATTCTGTCGGTGACATCTGTTCGCTAGAACCATGCCGACGCTTACTGTTATAAAACATTTCGATGTAATCAAAAATATCACTGCGGGCTTCTTCCCGCGTTCCGTAGATCTTTTTCTTTATCCGTTCACGTTTCAACAACTGGAAAAAACTTTCTGCAACCGCATTATCATGGCAGTTACCGCGACGGCTCATGCTACCCTCCAGGCCGTGTGATTTCAGGAACGACTGCCACTCATGGCTTGTGTACTGACTGCCCTGATCCGAATGAACCAGCACCTGTTTTTCGGGATTACGCCGCCATACAGCCATCAGCAGTGCGTTCAGGACAATGTCCTTTGTCATCCGGGATTGCATGGACCAGCCGATAATTTTGCGTGAGAACAGATCAACAACAACGGCAAGATACAGCCAGCCTTCGTGGGTCCTGATGTAGGTTATGTCCGTTACCCAACGCTCATCAGGAGCATCCGGATTGAACTGTCGCTGGAGCCTGTTGGGTGACACGATACTGGCCTCGCCTTTACGTGCCCGCGGGCTTCGGTATCCGACCTGAGCCTTTATTCCGACACGTTTCATCAGTCTCCAGACTCTGTTTACTCCGCACTGTTGCCCGCTGTCACGCAGATCCAGATGGATTTTGCGATAACCATAGACGCATCCCGATTCCAGCCAGAACTGTTTAATCTGTCCTGTCAGTCTCAGGTCTGCCTGATGGCGTTGTGAATGCGGCTGCTGAAGCCAGGCGTAAAAACCACTGGGATGAACATCCAGCACCCGACAGAGCAGGCGAACAGGCCAGCAACAGGAGTTGTCACGGATAAAGGCGTACCTCAGTCGGACAGCTTTGCGAAGTACGCCGCGGCTTTTTTTAATATGTCCCGTTCGTCGGTAACCCGTTTCAGCTCTTTCTGGAGACGGCGGATCTCGGCCTGAGCATCTGACTGTTCTTTATTAGTGGAAGAATCCGGACCGTACTTCTTTATCCAGGCATAAAGGCTGTGGGTGGTGATATCGAGACGTGTTGCAACGCTGG
>NZ_JAQZRK010000064.1:0-1157 GCF_028737495.1 Enterobacter cloacae complex sp. 2022EL-00981 | reverse complement strand
ACCATGACCATATTACTGTACTCTTTTCCCAGCTTTTTCATCTCGTTAACTATATTCAGCCGTCTCACTTTCCCGGGCTCATGCCGGATGACTTCTTCTGCCAGACTCAGGTATGACAGCACCCGTCTGTGCCTGATGCTGCTTGCCTGATAGTGCCAGTGTAAACACTGCCTTTCTGCCCTGTAACCTGCCAGCCACATCACCAGGCTTGCCATTGCCGCGACCATATTCAGCACTTCCAGTCGCCCTTTTCCCTGACTCCGGCTCAGCCTCAGACCGAACCCGAAGCGTGGACTTTTGTCGTCCCGGAAGTTTTGTTCTATCTGCATTCTGCGGCTGTACAGGGCCATTATCTGGTGCGGCTCCAGTCCCTCTGCATTACTGAACAGCAGCCAGGGCTCCCGCGCGCTACTGCGGTGTTCCCGCTGTGTTTTCGGCATCCCCCCTTTTCCCTGACGCCCTGCGTCAGGGCGCTTATGCAGATAGAACCGGCCGTAACAGGGCGTTCGTGGTTTACGGGACAGGACACCGTAACCCATGCAGACCGGTTGTCCGGTAGCCTCAAGCTCACTGATTTTCATCCACTTTTTATCTCCATCCAGCCGGAAGCTGATGCAGCCCCTGACCCTGCCGGTGAAGCTCCAGCCCAGCTGGCTGACATGCCGGAACCAGTCTGTCCTGAAGCCTGCATCCGTAATGATGGTGACGGCTTTATCTTTCGGGATGGCATCATGCAGGCGGTCAAGGAAGCGGCACTGTACATCGCTGTTCTGCGCCAGCTCTGCGGGGACAACCTCACTCATAAGCGGCAGTGAGCGACCATTACAGACCAGGCTTGCCCGCAGAAGATACCAGTTCCTGTCATGCCAGCCTGTCCAGTCGACAGCAATCACACAGAAGGGCATCAGGGAGGTGATGGTATGTGTGAGCAGGTGCTGAATACGGGGAATATCCCGGTGAAGGGCGGTATTACCCAGGGCACGGTCAACACGTTTAATTTTATTTTTGACGTGCGCCCTGCCGGGAAGAGTGCGACCAAGGCTGGTCAGGGTCAGATCCGCACCGTGCGTGAGGGCAACGGCCATGGAAACAAGGACATTAATCCGGAAGCTGTGAACGTCCGGTAAAGACGCGGAGAAAAATTTCTGGCAGACTGT
>NZ_JAQZRK010000063.1:0-1854 GCF_028737495.1 Enterobacter cloacae complex sp. 2022EL-00981 | reverse complement strand
ACGGGTCTACGTTAGAACACCAGCCATTAAAGGGTGGTATTTCAAGGATGGCTCCACGCAGACTGGCGTCCACGCTTCAAAGCCTCCCACCTATCCTACACATCAAGGACCAGTGTTCAGTGTCAAGCTATAGTAAAGGTTCACGGGGTCTTTCCGTCTTGCCGCGGGTACACTGCATCTTCACAGCGAGTTCAATTTCACTGAGTCTCGGGTGGAGACAGCCTGGCCATCATTACGCCATTCGTGCAGGTCGGAACTTACCCGACAAGGAATTTCGCTACCTTAGGACCGTTATAGTTACGGCCGCCGTTTACCGGGGCTTCGATCAAGAGCTTCGCGTTACCGCTAACCCCATCAATTAACCTTCCGGCACCGGGCAGGCGTCACACCGTATACGTCCACTTTCGTGTTTGCACAGTGCTGTGTTTTTAATAAACAGTTGCAGCCAGCTGGTATCTTCGACTGATTTCAGCTCCACCCGCAGGGGCTTCACCTACATATCAGCGTGCCTTCTCCCGAAGTTACGGCACCATTTTGCCTAGTTCCTTCACCCGAGTTCTCTCAAGCGCCTTGGTATTCTCTACCTGACCACCTGTGTCGGTTTGGGGTACGATTTGATGTTACCTGATGCTTAGAGGCTTTTCCTGGAAGCAGGGCATTTGTTACTTCAGCACCGTAGTGCCTCGTCATCACACCTCAGCGTTAAAAGGTACCGGATTTACCTGGAACCTCCGCCTACATGCTTAAACCGGGACAACCGTCGCCCGGCTAACATAGCCTTCTCCGTCCCCCCTTCGCAGTAACACCAAGTACAGGAATATTAACCTGTTTCCCATCGACTACGCCTTTCGGCCTCGCCTTAGGGGTCGACTCACCCTGCCCCGATTAACGTTGGACAGGAACCCTTGGTCTTCCGGCGAGCGGGCTTTTCACCCGCTTTATCGTTACTTATGTCAGCATTCGCACTTCTGATACCTCCAGCAACCCTCACAGGCCACCTTCAACGGCTTACAGAACGCTCCCCTACCCAACAACGCATAAGCGTCGCTGCCGCAGCTTCGGTGCATGGTTTAGCCCCGTTACATCTTCCGCGCAGGCCGACTCGACCAGTGAGCTATTACGCTTTCTTTAAATGATGGCTGCTTCTAAGCCAACATCCTGGCTGTCTGGGCCTTCCCACATCGTTTCCCACTTAACCATGACTTTGGGACCTTAGCTGGCGGTCTGGGTTGTTTCCCTCTTCACGACGGACGTTAGCACCCGCCGTGTGTCTCCCGTGATAACATTCTTCGGTATTCGTAGTTTGCATCGGGTTGGTAAGCCGGGATGGCCCCCTAGCCGAAACAGTGCTCTACCCCCGAAGATGAGTTCACGAGGCGCTACCTAAATAGCTTTCGGGGAGAACCAGCTATCTCCCGGTTTGATTGGCCTTTCACCCCCAGCCACAGGTCATCCGCTAATTTTTCAACATTAGTCGGTTCGGTCCTCCAGTTAGTGTTACCCAACCTTCAACCTGCCCATGGCTAGATCACCGGGTTTCGGGTCTATACCCTGCAACTTAACGCCCAGTTAAGACTCGGTTTCCCTTCGGCTCCCCTATACGGTTAACCTTGCTACAGAATATAAGTCGCTGACCCATTATACAAAAGGTACGCAGTCACACCCGAAGGTGCTCCCACTGCTTGTACGTACACGGTTTCAGGTTCTTTTTCACTCCCCTCGCCGGGGTTCTTTTCGCCTTTCCCTCACGGTACTGGTTCACTATCGGTCAGTCAGGAGTATTTAGCCTTGGAGGATGGTCCCCCCATATTCAGACAGGATACCACGTGTCCCGCCCTACTCTTCGAGTTCACA
>NZ_JAQZRK010000062.1:0-2150 GCF_028737495.1 Enterobacter cloacae complex sp. 2022EL-00981 | reverse complement strand
GATAGCGCTGATGTCCGGCGGTGCTTTTGCCGTTACGCACCACCCCGTCAGTAGCTGAACAGGAGGGACAGCTGATAGAAACAGAAGCCACTGGAGCACCTCAAAAACACCATCATACACTAAATCATTAAGTTGGCAGCATCACCGATTTTTTAAACATATAAAATACCATCAATGAAGTGATTAAGAAGTTATAGAGTAACAGAGAATTAATAAGATTCTTTTCTCTGAGACGCCAGAATATTTGTTCTGGCGTCTGATTTTGAGTTTATTTGACTAATGAAAATAGATCATTGAGTGATTCGCTCATCGACGGATGAGTAAATATCTGATCGCGTAATATGCTATAAGGCAGCCCGGCATCCATCACCATTTTCACTATATTGATCATCTCGTGGGAGTCAATACACAGCAGTGATGCTCCTAATATACGTTGGGTTTTATTATCAACAATCGCTTTTAATACCCCACGGGTATCGTTCATCACTCTGGCGCGCGGAATTGCAGCTACAGGCAATGTCACCACCTGAATATCAGCACCACTCTCTCTGGCTTGTTCTTCTGTCATACCAACCCTGGACAGGGGCGGTGTCATAAATACGGAATAAGGCACATTTTTCCGATCATCAGTACTACGTTTGCCTTCACCCAGTAACTCATCACGTACAATGCGGTAATCATCCAGTGATATGTAAGTAAATTGCAGCCCGCCGGTAACATCTCCCATCGCCCAAATATTGTCTGCGGTGGTATGTAATCGCTTGTCAACGACAATTGCCCCGCGCTCGTTTACTGCGATACCGGCATTTTCTGGATGTAACGAAGCGGTAGCCGGTTGACGACCGGAAGCTATTAACAGTGCATCCACCGCCAGTTGGGCGTGCTCGCTATGCACTTGCACTTGATTTTCATGGTGACTGATTCGCTCCACATGGGCATTGAGGATAATATCGACGCCCTGATCGCGTAAAATCGTCGCGATATTATCAGCAATATCCCGATCTTCCCGAGGCAAAAACAGCGAAGCTGCCTCTAAAATGGTTACTTTGCTGCCAAAATTAGCGAACATAGAGGCGAACTCAACGCCAATATATCCGCCGCCCAAAATACCTAAATGCCCAGGCAATTCTTTTAGATTAAGTAATCCGGTGCTGTCATATACACCAGGCGTGGTGGTAATTCCAGGAATTGGCGGAACCACGGCTTGTGCACCGGTATTAATAAAAATTTTCTCGCCATGAATCTCCAAATTTCCCTCAGGCCGATGAACACGCAGGCTATGATTATTGATAAACTCCGCCTGGCCGTCGATCACGTCGATATTGGGCATATCCGCAAGATTATGAAAATTCTTATTACGTAAAAAATTAACCACTTCATTTTTACGCTGTATGGCACGGACAAAATCTGTGTGCTGCTGTGCGTCATGAACCAATGTTTTGGTTGGGATACAGCCGATATTAATACAGGTCCCGCCATACATTGCATTTGATTGTTCGATGAGAGCCACACGCCAACCTGCTTTTGCCAGCGTGACGGCTAATGTTTTTCCAGCCTTGCCAAAACCAATAATAACTGCCTGATATTTATTCATGATGATTTCCTGTCGAAACGCGTTCATTTGACATCATGACTATAGACGCAAAAGGTGATGCTGCCAACTTACTGATTTAGTGTATGATGGTGTTTTTGAGGTGCTCCAGTGGCTTCTGTTTGGCTTTGTTGAATAAATCGAACTTTTGCTGAGTTGAAGGATCAGATCACGCATCTTCCCGACAACGCAGACCGTTCCGTGGCAAAGCAAAAGTTCAAAATCACCAACTGGCCCACCTACAATAAAGCCCTCATCAACCGTGGCTCCATAACTTTCTGGCTGGATGATGATGAATCGCCACGCGTTTAACAGACACCTCAGAGTCATTTAAGATGACTTAAAGAGAGGTGCCCATGAGCGGTAAGCGTTATCCTGAAGAGTTTAAAACTGAAGCAGTCAAACAGGTTGTTGATCGCGGTTATTCTGTTGCCAGCGTTGCAACACGTCTCGATATCACCACCCACAGCCTTTATGCCTGGATAAAGAAGTACGGTCCGGATTCTTCCACTAATAAAGAACAGTCAGATGCTCAGGCCGAGATCCGCCGTCTCCAGAA
>NZ_JAQZRK010000061.1:0-2732 GCF_028737495.1 Enterobacter cloacae complex sp. 2022EL-00981 | reverse complement strand
AAAAATTTCTGGCAGACTGTCTGTAAAGGCACGATGAGGTCTCTTCTGATTTGTTAGCGCAACCAGTAGATCACACTTCATCGTGCTTTTCATTTTTCTGGGGAACCCTCAGCCCACCGGGAGAGGGAGAAAACATAAAAAACGGTAACACTGTTACCGTTTTGCTTTTACCTAATCGTTCTGCGCCGTCGCCATCTGCTCGGCTTTCTGCTTTTTATACGTCAATGCTGCGGCCGGAACAGGCTGCACTTTCCCGGTTTCAATCCAGGTGCGCAGTCGGCTGGCATCGGCGAAGTGAGTATATTTGCCGAAGGCATCCATCACCACCAGCGCCACCGGTTTACCGTTGAACACGGTACGCATCACCAGACAGTGACCCGCCGCGTTAGTAAAGCCGGTTTTCGTTAACTGAATATTCCAGTTCTCGCGGTACACCAGGTGGTTCGTATTGCGAAACGGCAGCGTATAGGCCGGGTTCGCAAAGGTCGCCATCTCTTCACGGGTGGTACTGAGCTGCCCAATCAGCGGGTACTGTTTGCTGGCAATCAGCAGTTTGGTCAGATCGCGCGCCGTAGAGACGTTGTGAATCGACAGACCTGTCGGCTCAACAAAACGGGTGTTATTCATTCCCAGCGCTTTGGCTTTGGCATTCATCGCTCGAATGAAGGCGTCGTAGCCGCCCGGATAATGGTGGGCGAGGCTCGCCGCGGCGCGGTTTTCAGACGACATCAGCGCCAGCAAGAGCATATTTTTACGACTGATTTCACTGTTCAGGCGTACGCGGGAGTAAACCCCTTTCATCTCCGGCGTGTGGCTGATATCCACTTTCAGTTTTTCATCCAGCGGCAGATGTGCATCCAGCACTACCATCGCGGTCATTAATTTGGTTATCGAGGCGATCGGGCGCACCAGATCCGGGTGGCTGGCGTAGATCACCTTATTGGTGTTGAGATCAACAATCATCGCGCTGCCGGAAGCGATTTGCGGTTGAGCAGCAGCGGTGGTCACCGCGGGCGTTTTGGCGAGAGCTGGCACGCCAGCGGACGCCCCCAGCAACAGTGCCAGGCTAAGTAAAGAAACTCGGAATTTCAGCATGGTGAGACTTCTGATAATTATTCACGCACGTTATGACGTACACCGCCTGCGTTGACGGAGAAACACAGGCTGGCTTCGGCATCATAGCGGTCACCGTGCATTGTCGCCAGCGGATAATCGTGAACAGATGCTGCATTGCTGGCATTTACGCCAGCAATGCAATTAACTCAGAAGAGACGGTAACCATAACCCCAAAGAATCACCGTCAGCGCCAGTAACGCCTCCAGTACCAGCACGCCGATGGCGAGCGTAGAGCTGGAAAAGCTCAGGCCTTCTTCTTTATTGATATTCAGGAAGGTAGGTACGCCCAGATACAGCAGATAGCCGGTGTAAAAGAGCGCAATGGTCCCGATCAGCGCGCACAGCCAGACCAGGGGATAGAGCGCAACAATACCGCTTAAGAACAGCGGGGTTGCGACGTATCCGGCAAAGACCATACAGTGTGCCAGGGAAGGACGCTGCGGATAGTTACGTGCCATCCAGTGAATGACGCGTCCCATAACCGCCACCCCTGCCAGCATCAGGCCATAAAAGAGAATGGCAAGATAAAGCCCGGTAAACCAGGAAAGCTGTACTACGGTGCCATCACCAAAGTTCCAGCCGATTTGTGTTGTACCAATAAACGCGCATATCACCGGCACCGCCGCCATCAGCAACACGTGGTGCGTGTAATGATGCGAGACCGTTTCGTTCTCACTTTTGATGACATGCATTTCACGATCGGGATGGGAAAAAAGTCCCCAGACATGGTTCATAGCGCCCCCTTGTTGTCGGCCCGTCATCGATACCTTAAGTATAATGCAGGGTTTAGATTATTTTATGTACAGTGGGAAATTTCCGTTGATTGCCCCGCGGTTGTCACAAGGGGTATATGATTAACCGAGGCACGCTGAGGGAGATGATATTTACGTAATGGATATAAACGGAGTTATTGAACAATACGGATACGCTGCGCTGGTTGTCGGAAGCGTGGCAGAAGGTGAAACCATCACCCTGTTAGGCGGCGTCGCCGCGCATCAGGGATTACTTAAATTCCCGCTGGTTGTCGCCGCGGTTGCGCTGGGCGGGATGATTGGCGATCAGCTGCTCTACTTTCTGGGGCTGCGTTTTGGGCCGACGCTGCTTAAGCGTTTCGCTAAGCACAAGAAGAAAATTAACCGCGCGCAGCGGCTGATCCAGCGCCACCCTTACCTGTTTGTGATTGGCACCCGCTTTATGTACGGCTTTCGGATTATCGGGCCGATATTGATTGGCGCCAGCCGCCTGCCGCCGAAAATTTTCCTGCCGCTGAACGTGATTGGCGCGTGCGCCTGGGCGCTGATCTTTACCACGCTCGGTTACGTGGGTGGAGAAGTGATTGGCCCGTGGCTGCATAACCTTGACCAGCATCTGAAGCACTGGGCGTGGCTGATTCTGGTGGTTGTGGCGGTGATTGGAGTGCGGCTGTGGATGCGGCACAGAGAGAAGAAGCAGGATGAGGAGTGAGTGCGGTCTGTTGCCCTCACCCTAACCCTCTCCCTGTGGGCTGAGGGATCCCCAGTAATATGGTCATGCCACCATGACCATATTACTGTACTCTTTTCCCAGCTTTTTCATCTCGTTAACTATATTCAGCCGTCTCACTTTCCCGGGCTCAT
>NZ_JAQZRK010000060.1:0-2748 GCF_028737495.1 Enterobacter cloacae complex sp. 2022EL-00981 | reverse complement strand
ACAGGGAGATAAAACAAACGATGCAACTGAGCAGGCTGACGCTGAGAAGTAAAAAGCCGGAGCTTGTGGAGCAGGAGTTATGGGGCGTGTTACTGGCGTATAATCTGGTGCGATATCAGATGATTAAGATGGCGGGCCATCTGAAAGGATACTGGCCGAATCAGCTGAGCTTCTCAGAATCATGCGGCATGGTCATGAGAATGCTGATGACGTTGCAGGGCGCTTCACCAGGGCGTATCCCGGAGCTGATGCGTGATCTTGAAAGCATGGGACAGCTGGTAAAGTTGCCGACAAGAAGAGAAAGGGCCTTTCCAAGGGTGGTAAAGGAGAGGCCCTGGAGATACCCCACAGCCCCGAAAAAAGGCCAGTCAGTTGCTTTACTGACTGGCATTAGCCAGTGTGCCGGTTTTTTGTTTTAGACGTTGTAGAAAGCGCGATACCAGTCCACGAAGTTTTTCACCCCGTCTTTGACTGAGGTCTGCGGTTTAAAGCCAATAACGTCATACAACGCTTTCGTGTCCGCGCTGGTTTCCAGCACGTCACCTGGTTGAATCGGCATCATGTTTTTCTCTGCTTCTTTGCCGAGTGCTTCTTCCAGCGCCGTAATGTAATCCATAAGCTCAACCGGAGAGCTGTTACCAATGTTATAAACGCGATAAGGCGCGGAACTGGTCGCCGGCGAACCGGTTTCGACAGTCCAGTTTTCATCAGCCTGAGGGATAACATCCTGTAGGCGGAGAATAGCTTCGGCGATGTCATCTATATAGGTAAAGTCGCGCTTCATCTTGCCGTAGTTGTAAACATCAATGCTTTTGCCTTCGATCATTGCCTTTGTAAACTTAAACAGCGCCATGTCCGGACGTCCCCACGGGCCATACACGGTAAAGAAACGCAGGCCGGTGGTCGGCAGGTTGTACAAATGAGAGTAGGTATGCGACATCAGCTCGTTGGCTTTTTTGGTCGCCGCATACAGTGACACCGGGTGATCTACGGAGTCGTCAGTGGAGAACGGCATCTTGCGGTTCAGACCATAAACGGAGCTTGATGAGGCATACAGCAGGTGCTGTACCTTGTTATGACGACAACCTTCCAGCACGTTAAGGTGACCGACCAGGTTAGCATCCGCATACGCATGCGGATTTTCCAGCGAGTAGCGCACACCGGCTTGTGCGGCCAGATGTATCACGCGATCAAATTTTTCGCTGGCAAACAGCGCTGCCATAGCTTCACGATCGGCTAACTCCATCTTGTGGAAGGTGAAATTCCCGGATTTCAGTACATCCAGACGTGCCAGCTTAAGATTGACGTCATAATAGTCATTAAGATTATCAATACCGACGACCTGGTGTCCGGCATCCAGCAAGCGTTGGCTGACATGCGATCCGATAAAACCTGCCGCGCCCGTGACCAAAAATTTCATATCTTCCCTCATTATATTTCTATCTTGTCGATGCCTGAGGCATCTGAATTGCTATATGATAGCGCGTTGACCGCGAGTTACATAACCCATCTTTCCGATATAACTCATCGGATTCTGATAGAAAAATCGCTGGCAACAGATACACTATGTAAACATCACTGTTTTTTGCCCTTTTTCATCTGTTAGGGATTGTATGACGCAGAACAATAATACTCCGGTTAATAGCAGTAATGATCCGGAGCAAATTGATTTAGTAGATTTAGTTCTCCAGTTGTGGCGCGGAAAGCTGATAATTGGCGCTTTTATAGCTGTTTTTATCTTCGGTGCAGGTATTTACATTACCGTTGCAAAAGAAAAATGGACCTCGTCTGCCATCATTGCCCAGCCGGATGCGGCGCAGATTGCTACTTACGCGAACGCATTGAATATTCTTTACGGTAATGCTGCTCCTTCAATGCAGGATATCCAAAACCGTGCCATTGGTCGTTTCAATTCCTCATTTTCTGCTTTAGCCCAGGCGCTTGAAAACCAGGAAATGCCAGAAAAACTGACCATTGATACCACCGTTAAAGGTCAAGCGTTGCCGTTGAGCGTCACCTATCAAGGTGAGTCTGCTGAAGCTGCGCAAAAGCAGCTGGCGCAATACATTCAGCAGGTAGACGAGCAAACGGCGAAGGAACTTGCGCTCGACCTTAAAGATAACATTAAGCAGCAGATCACCAGCCTCAATGACTCTCTTGAAAACCAGGAAAAAGTCGCTCAGGAGCAGAAAGATCTGCGCATTAAACAGATTTCTGAGGCGCTTAAGAACGCGGAAGCGGCGAAAATTACCACTCCGCAGATCCAGCAAACTCAGGACGTGACTCAGGAAACCATGTTCCTGCTGGGGAGCGAAGCGCTGAAATCAATGATTGATAACGAAGCGTCTCGTCCGCTGGTCTTCTCTGGCGCTTACTACCAGACTAAGCAAAACTTACTGGATATAGAGAAGTTGAACGTGAACCCTGATACCATCCATGTCTATCGTTACGTCATGAAGCCGGATCTTCCCGTCTATCGTGACAGCCCGAAAAAGGTTATCGCGTTAATTCTGGCAGTCTTGCTCGGTGGAATTATCGGTTCTGGTGTGGTTCTCGGCCGCAACGCGTTGCGTAACTACAAACCAAAAGCCTGACTTGCAGATAAAAAAACGGGGAAATTCCCTAATGCCGATCATTTAAGGATCGGTTGACCGATCCAGTGGCTGTGTAAGAATCCGGAAATGTTCACCCGTTTCCGGATTTTTTTATGCACACTGGACAGGCTCTTGATCTGGTATCCCGTTACGA
>NZ_JAQZRK010000005.1:0-247530 GCF_028737495.1 Enterobacter cloacae complex sp. 2022EL-00981 | reverse complement strand
GACTTGACAGACCGCCTGCGTGCGCTTTACGCCCAGTAATTCCGATTAACGCTTGCACCCTCCGTATTACCGCGGCTGCTGGCACGGAGTTAGCCGGTGCTTCTTCTGCGGGTAACGTCAATTGCTGCGGTTATTAACCACAACACCTTCCTCCCCGCTGAAAGTACTTTACAACCCGAAGGCCTTCTTCATACACGCGGCATGGCTGCATCAGGCTTGCGCCCATTGTGCAATATTCCCCACTGCTGCCTCCCGTAGGAGTCTGGACCGTGTCTCAGTTCCAGTGTGGCTGGTCATCCTCTCAGACCAGCTAGGGATCGTCGCCTAGGTGAGCCGTTACCCCACCTACTAGCTAATCCCATCTGGGCACATCTGATGGCAAGAGGCCCGAAGGTCCCCCTCTTTGGTCTTGCGACGTTATGCGGTATTAGCTACCGTTTCCAGTAGTTATCCCCCTCCATCAGGCAGTTTCCCAGACATTACTCACCCGTCCGCCACTCGTCACCCGAGAGCAAGCTCTCTGTGCTACCGTTCGACTTGCATGTGTTAGGCCTGCCGCCAGCGTTCAATCTGAGCCATGATCAAACTCTTCAATTTAAAAGTTTGATGCTCAATGAATTAAACTTCGTAATGAATTACGTGTTCACTCGTTGAGACTTGGTATTCATTTTTCGTCCGAAGACGTTAAGAATCCATGTCACTTTGAGTGCCCACACAGATTGTCTGATAAATTGTTAAAGAGCAGTGCCGCTTCGTTTTCGCTGCGGCGCGGGGTGTGCATATTACGCTTTCCCGCTTCAGAGTCAAGCGTTTAATTTGCTTTCATCTGCTGACCCGGCGGCGTGTGTGCCGTTGTTCCGTGTCAGTGGAGGCGCATTATAGGGAGTTATTCTGAAGTGACAAGAGGAAATTTAAAAAAAGTTTCCGTCCGTGTTTTTTTTCACCAATAGCGATGAAATCAAGCTACAAAGTGTTCTATTTGATGTATCTGCAACCACAATCACATTCACGGTGGCATACTTATCGACAAGAATCATTAAGGAATAAAAGCAATGCCATTGAGCGCACAACAGCTGGCAGCCCAAAAAAACCTGTCTTATGTGCTGGCAGAAAAGCTGGCTCAGCTGATTTTAGCGGGTAAATATGCCCCGGGTAGCATCCTGCCGGGTGAAATGGAGCTGGGCGAGCAGTTTGGCGTGAGTCGTACCGCCGTTCGCGAAGCAGTGAAAACCTTAACAGCAAAAGGCATGGTGCTACCACGTCCGCGCATTGGCACGCGGGTGATGCCACAAAGCAACTGGAACTTCCTCGATCAGGAACTTCTCTCCTGGTGGATGACAGAAGACAACTTCAATCAGGTCGTCGATCACTTTCTGGTGATGCGCAGCAGTCTTGAGCCGCAGGCCTGCCTGCTTGCCGCCACGCTCGGGACAGCAGAACAAAAAGCCCAGCTCAACACCTTAATGGAAGAGATGGTGTTCCTGAAAAAGCATTTCAACCGCGAGCGCTGGGTTGAGGTCGATATGGCCTGGCATGAACATATCTATATGATGAGCGCCAATCCGTTCCTTACCTCTTTTGCTTCTTTATTCCATTCGGTGTACCACACCTACTTTACCTCTATTACTCAGGACGAAGTGGTGAAGCTGGATCTGCATCAGGCCATTGTCGATGCCATTCAGGAGAGCGACGGGCAACGAGCCCTGAGCGCGTGCCAGGCGTTACTGGCCGCGCCAACCCACCAGCAGGTGAATAAATGACAAAGAAAAAAGCACGCAGCATGGCCGGGCTGCCGTGGATTGCAGCCATGGCGTTCTTTATGCAGGCACTGGATGCCACCATCCTCAACACCGCACTTCCCGCCATTGCGCAAAGCCTTAACCGATCGCCGCTGGCGATGCAGTCCGCCATCATCAGTTACACCCTGACGGTTGCAATGTTGATCCCGGTGAGCGGCTGGCTGGCCGATCGCTTCGGCACCCGTCGCGTATTTATGTTGGCCGTAACGCTCTTTACGCTCGGTTCGCTGGCCTGTGCATTATCATCCTCTCTGACCGAACTGGTTATCTTCCGCGTCCTGCAGGGAATTGGCGGCGCGATGATGATGCCCGTGGCGCGCCTGGCACTTTTGCGCGCCTATCCGCGCAGTGAATTGCTTCCCGTGCTCAACTTCGTCACCATGCCCGGCCTGGTCGGCCCGATACTTGGCCCGGTGCTGGGCGGTGTGTTTGTCACCTGGGCCAGCTGGCACTGGATCTTCCTGATTAATATTCCAATTGGCGTAGCAGGACTGCTGTATGCCCGTAAATATATGCCGAACTTCACCACGCCAAGACGCAGTTTCGATATGGGTGGTTTTTTCCTGTTTGGTCTGAGCCTGGTATTG
Source organism: Enterobacter cloacae complex sp. 2022EL-00981 (assembly GCF_028737495.1). Classification (NCBI taxonomy): domain Bacteria; kingdom Pseudomonadati; phylum Pseudomonadota; class Gammaproteobacteria; order Enterobacterales; family Enterobacteriaceae; genus Enterobacter; species Enterobacter cloacae complex sp. 2022EL-00981. The sequence goes on along the minus strand of NZ_JAQZRK010000005.1, from coordinate 245,144 downwards.
TTCTCCAGCGGGATGGAGCTGTTTGGTGAGAAGATAGTGGCAACATGGCTTGCGCTGGCTGTCATTCTTGGCGGTATTTTGCTGTTCCTTCTTTATATACGTCATGCACGCCGTCACCCGACACCGCTGATTTCGCTGTCTCTCTTTAATACGCGCACTTTCTCGGTAGGTATCGCGGGGAATATTGCTTCGCGCCTGGGGACGGGCTGCGTACCGTTTTTGATGCCTCTGATGCTGCAGGTCGGTTTCGGCTATCCGGCCCTGATAGCCGGCTGCATGATGGCGCCCACGGCAATGGGCTCAATTCTGGCCAAATCAACCGTCACGCAGGTGCTGCGCTGGTTTGGCTATCGGAAGACGCTGGTTGGCGTAACGGTCTTTATCGGGCTGATGATTGCGCAGTTCTCGCTACAATCTGCCTCGCTTCCCGTCTGGATGCTGATCCTGCCGCTGTTTGTGCTGGGTATGGCAATGTCAACGCAGTTCACGTCGATGAACACGATTACTCTCGCGGATCTGACTGACGACAACGCCAGTAGTGGCAACAGCGTGCTGGCGGTGACTCAACAGTTATCAATCAGCCTTGGGGTGGCTGTCAGTGCCGCGGTACTGCGGTTCTATGAAGGTTTTGACAGCGCGAACACCGTCGAGCAGTTCCACTATACCTTTATCACGATGGGCGGACTTACCGTCGTTTCAGCGCTGGTCTTTATGCTGTTAAAACCGAAAGATGGTCGAAACCTGATTAAAGAACGCCACAAAACAAAAGCTAAACCGAACCCCGTTCCATCAGAACAGGAGTAAGCTGCAGACGTTGCTGCTGCAGCGTGGGCTGCGCCATTCGGTGGATTAATACATCAATGGCCAGCTCACCCAGTTCATCTTTTGGCTGATGGATCGTGGTCAGCGGCGGGGTCATGTAGCTGGCCAGTTCGATATCATCGTAGCCAATCACCGCCATATCGTCAGGAATACGCAATCCCGCCTGGTACAACGCCTTATACGCCCCAAACGCCATGGCATCATTGCCAATAAAGACGGCCTGCGGGCGCGGTGTCTGCGCCAGCAATGTCTGCATCGCCTCGAAACCGCCCTGAAATTCAAAATCGCCGGTTATACGGTAACCCTCCGGAACCGCGAGTCCCGCCCGAGCCATCGCGGAAAGGTACCCCTCCAGACGTAGCCGCGCCGGGGTTTTATCCAGCGGACCAGTAATGCAGGCGATGCGGGTATGGCCTTTGTCGATCAGATACTGGGTTGCCATATCTCCGCCCAGCAGGGAGTTATCCTGAATCAGATCGCTGGTCCCGTCGAACGGCGCCCAGTCCATCATCACCGTGGGGATAGACGGATAACGCTGAATGATCTCTTTCGAGGGTTGATGCGTTTCGGTACACAGCAGCAGTAATCCGTCGACGCGTTTTTGCATCAGCGTCTCCAGATTACGGTTCATGCGCTGCTCATCCCCTTCGGTATTGCACAGCACCAGACTGTAGCCACGTTCGAAGCAGCTGCGTTCCACCCCGCGGACAAGTTCAGAATAAAAGGGATTCGTACTGGCGGTGATCAGCATGCCAATGGTGCGTGTCTGGTTGAGCTTCAGGCTGCGGGCCAGCGCAGACGGCGCATAGTTGAGATCTTTCACTGCGGCTTCGACTTTCTCCCGAATCGCCTCGCTGACGAAGCGATCGTTATTAATGACGTGGGAGACTGTCGACGTAGAAACGCCCGCCAGGCGGGCGACATCTTTCATTGTGGCCAAGCGTTACCCCTGCTGACTTAAGAATTCATCGATCTCTTTACGCCACGGAACGGAGGGCTGGGCACCTTTGCGCGTGACGGCGATAGCCGCAGCAGCATGCGCAAAGCGGATAGCATCATCCATTCCCTTTCCTTCCAGCAGCGCTGTCACCAATGCTCCGTTAAACGTATCGCCTGCCGCGATAGTGTCAATCGCCTTGACCTTAAAGCCCGGCACGCGACGGCCTTCGCCGTTTACGCTTGCCCACACGCCGCGGCTACCGAGGGTAATGATAACGGTGCCGATGCCTTTATCGTGCAGCGCTTTCGCGGCACGTGCTGCGTCATCATCATTTTCAACACCAATGCCCGTCAGTTTTTCCGCTTCGGTTTCGTTCGGTGTAATGATGTCCACCCGCGCCAGCAGTTCGTCTGATAATACACGGGCAGGCGCAGGATTAAGTACGACAGTGGTATGATTTTGATGCGCAATATCAGCGGCCGCCAGTACGCTTTCTACGGGCGATTCCAGCTGCATCAGTAACGCGTCGGCATTAGCGATAAGCTCGCGCTGCGCTTCGACGCGGTCCGTTGTAAGACGGGCATTCGCGCCAGCATGAATACCGATGACATTCTCACCTTCCGCGTTGACGAAAATCAGCGCCACGCCGGTCGATTCCCCTGCAACAACGCTGACTGGCGCAACATCGATGTTATCGCTGGCGAGCTGTTTACGCACGCGCTCACCGGTATCGTCATCACCCGTGCAGGCGATAAACGCGATATTTGCCCCACTGCGTCCTGCTGCAACCGCCTGGTTGGCACCTTTACCGCCAAATGCCACCTGATAATGGTTGCCGGTGACGGTTTCGCCCGGCGTCGGGAAGGATTCAAGGTTAAGAATGTGATCGGCATTGATACTGCCAAGGACGACGAGGTTGCCTGCGGTTTTCATGGTTGAGCTGTCCATCTGAGAGCGCCACCGGTGTTACCCGGTGGCGTATGCCACACTTTTCTTTATTGGTGTCCCTCAGGCAGCCAGCGACTGCCTGAATCGCCTTTTTACTGCTTGATGACCAGTTTCAGGTCAACTGGATATTTAGCCTGAACTTTTTCGCCCTTCAGCACTTTGTCAGCAGTCTGCACGCCAGTCGCGCCGATCTGCTCAGGCAGCTGAGCGATGGTCGCCGCCAGTTTGCCATCATTTACCGCTTTTTCTCCATCTGGTGTGCCGTCAAATCCGACAACCATCACATCAGATTTACCTGCAGTCTGCAGGGCACGCAGCGCGCCGAGCGCCATTTCGTCGTTCTGTGCGAACACCGCCTGCACGTCCGGGTGCGCGGTCAGCAGGTTCTGCATGACGTTCAGACCTTTAGTACGGTCGAAGTCAGCTGGCTGGCTGGCCAGGACGTTAAATTTGTGAGCCGCTACCGCCTGCTGGAAACCTTCGCCACGTTCGCGGGCAGCGGACGTACCGGCAATACCCTGCAGTTCGATAACTTTCGCGCCTTCACCTGCTTTCTTCGCGATGTAGTCACCCGCGATTTTACCGCCCAGCACGTTATCAGACGCAATGTGGCTCACAACGTCGCCTTTCGTTGCCTGACGGTCCAGGGTGATCACCGGGATCTTCGCCTGGTTTGCCATCTTCACGGCGTTACCCACCGCGTCAGAATCGGTTGGGTTGATCAGCAGAATTTTGGTGCCGCGAACGGTTAAGTCCTGCACGTTAGCCAGCTCTTTCGCCGGGTTGTTCTGTGAATCCAGCACCACCAGGTTGTAGCCCAGTTTGTCGGCTTCTTTTTGTGCGCCATCCTTCAGGGAGACGAAGAACGGGTTGTTCAGCGTGGAGATAACCAGCGCGATGGTGTCTTTCGCCATAGCGTTAGCACTTACGGTTGCGCTCAGCGCGACAGCAGAAACCAGGGTAGCCAGTTTTTTCATGTTCATATCTAAGATGTCCTGTAGTGTCGTCAGTTACTGTTTTTTGTTGTCTACCAGGACCGCCAGCAAAATCACCACTGCTTTAACGATCATCTGGTAATAGGAGGAAACACCTAACAAATTCAAACCATTATTCAGGAAACCGAGAATCAGTGCGCCGATCAATGTCCCAACAATGCGACCTTTACCGCCCGCAAGACTCGTACCGCCCAGAACCACTGCCGCAATGGCATCCAGCTCATACCCCGTACCCGCCGTTGGCTGCGCGGAAGAGAGGCGCGCCACTTCGATGATGCCCGCCAGAGAGGCCAGCAAACCGCACAGTGAGTAAACGATAATTTTAACTTTGTTGACGCTGATACCGGACAGACGCGTTGCCGCTTCGTTACCACCCAGTGCATAAATATAGCGGCCCAGACGCGTGTGGTGCAGCATGTACCACGCCGCCAGGAAGACGATGGCCATGATCCAGACCGGCGTCGGGATACCCAGCGGGCGACCGATACCGAACCAGCCAAACAGATCGGCGTTGTCCGTAAAGCCGGTGTTAACCGGGCTGCCGTTGGTATACACCATGGTGACACCGCGCAGCAGCAGCATCATGACCAGCGTCGCAATAAACGCCTGAACACGACCTTTAGCCACAATAACCCCGGTGACAGCACCAATTGCCGCACCCAGCGCCAGCGCAGCGGCAACGGCCACCAGCGCGTTGACCTCAATCCCGACGATTGAAGCAGCAACCGCACCGGTGAGCGCCAGCAGGGAACCGACGGACAGATCGATACCCGATGTCAGGATCACCAGCGTCATCCCGACCGCCATAATGGCGTTCACGGAGGTCTGCTGCAGAATATTGAACAGGTTATTAACGGTGAAGAAATTGGGGCTCATGGTCGACACAATCGCGATCAGCACCAGCAGGGCAATCAGCGATTTTTGTTCCATCAGCCATGCCTTTGTGAAATAACGGCGACCAGAAACAGCCTGGGTAGTCATCTTCTTACTCCTGATTCACGCGATTAAGCTTGCCCACAGCGGCAGCCATCAGAACTTCCTGGGTGGCCTGCTCGCGAGTGAATTCACCGCCGAGATGCCCTTCATGCATGACGATAATGCGATCGCTCATGCCTAATACCTCTGGCATCTCGGAAGAGACCAGAATGATGCTCAGACCGTCGGCCTTGAACTGGTTAATCAGCTGATAGATCTCTTTTTTAGCCCCTACGTCCACGCCGCGGGTAGGTTCATCAAGGATCAACACTTTCGGGCGCGTCATCAGCCCGCGTGCAATCGCCACTTTCTGTTGATTACCGCCGGACAGCAGGCCAATCGCCTGTTCCATCGAGGGGGTTTTCACATTAAAGAGGCGGATAAAATCGCTGACTGCCTGCTGTTCATCTTTATGTTTCAGGCTGCCGCCGCTGCGGCTGAAATAGCGCAGGGCGGTAAGAGACATGTTCTCTTTCACCGACATGCCCAGCACTAAGCCGTCGCGCTTACGGTCTTCGGAGATATAAACAATACCATTCGCCAGGCCATCCTGCGGAGAGCGCGTCACCACTTCATGCCCGTCGAGAGTGACATAACCGCTGGATCGCGGCAGCGCACCGTACAGCACTTTCATCAGCTCGGTACGGCCGGCGCCCATTAGCCCTGCCACGCCAAGAATTTCCCCTTTGCGCAGGGTAAAGGAGACATTATCCACGCCCGGGCCACAGAGATTATCCACCTTCAGGCGGATCTCACCCGGTGCTTTGTCGAGGTGCGGGTATTGATCTTCGAGCTTGCGTCCCACCATCATTTCGATAAGCGTATCTTCCGTTAGCGATGCCACTTCACGCTCGGCAATAAACTGCCCGTCGCGGAAGACGGTAACGTCGTCGCAGATCTCGAAAATCTCTTTCATACGGTGAGAGATATAGACAATTCCACGTCCCTGCGATTTCAGCTCGCGGATGACGCGGAACAGGGATTCGGTTTCGGTATCGGTCAGGGCGTCCGTCGGTTCATCCATAATGATGACCTTCGACTCAAAGCTCAGCACTTTCGCGATCTCCACCATCTGCTGGTCGCCAATGGAGAGTTCGCCCACCAGGCGGTCGCTTTTGAAGCGCAGGTTCAGCTTCGCCAGCAGCTTATCCGCTTCGGCATACATCGTTTTCCAGTCAATTTTGCCAAACCGGTTAACAAATTCGCGGCCAAGGAAGATGTTCTCCGCAATAGTGAGCTGCGGGATCAGGTTCAGTTCCTGGTGAATAATGCCGATCCCCGCTTCCTGCGAGGCTTTTGGACCACTGAAGGTGGTCTCTTTACCCAGCCACAAAAGTGAACCGGCATCGCGTTGATAGATACCGGTCAGCACTTTCATCATGGTGGATTTGCCGGCGCCATTCTCGCCCACCAGCGCCATTACGCGTCCGGCATAAACGTTCAGCGCCGCGCCAGAAAGGGCTTTTACGCCCGGGAACGATTTATCGATCCCTTTAAGTTGCAGTAATGCGTCCATGATGGCCTCAGAAGGTGACGCCAGCACAGAGAATGATATTCGCATACGGGGAACACTCCCCGCTGCGAATCACCGCCTGACTGTCTGCGGTTTGTTGTTTGAACTGTTCGTGCGTTGTGTAACGAATTTCTATGGTGTTTCCCTGGTGTTGTTGCAGTTGCTCAATGTGATTGAGCAACGTTTCGTGGAGTTGCGGATTATGTTGTTTAATTTCCGTCGCGAGAATGGCCACCTCAACCTGCATCTCCGCGGTCACTACATCCAGTACCTGCATAAACGAGGGCACGCCCTGCGTTAACGCCATATCAATACGGGTTGTGTTGCGCGGAACCGGTAAGCCTGCATCGCAAACCACCAGCGTATCGGTATGCCCAAGACGGGAAATAACCGATGAGATTTCTGAGTTGAGAACCGTGCCTTTCTTCATTTTCTTGCTCCACTAGCGAAACGTTTCGCTGAAATCAGTTTAGTCTCAAGAGTGTTCAGAAAACCACCATGACGTAACAGAATTGTGATCGGAGTCGAAACGTTTCGCTAAGTGAAATGAGACGTAAATTTTGGCGGGAATATTGAGTATGAATAGGCCGGGTAAGCGAAGCGCCACCCGGCATTTTAAGAAGCTTAAATCTCGACCTGGGTTCCTAGTTCAATCACGCGATTAGGCGGGATCTCAAACTGGTCCGGCGCACGCAGGGCGTTTCGCTGCAGAATAAGATACAGCTTGCCGCGCAGGCGCAAATACCACGGACGTTTACCGATAATCAGCGACTCATGCGACATAAAGAACGATGTTTCCATCATGCGGCAGCTTAAGCCTTCCAGACCGCAGCGGTGGAAGACCTCTTCCACGTTCGGCGTCTCACGCCAGCCGTAGCTCGCCACCACGCGCCAGAAGGTTGGCGACAGTTGTTCAATTTGAACACGGCGCACATTGTGAACATACGGTGCATCTTCGGTGCGCAGGGTCAGCAGGATAACCCGCTCATGCAGTACCTTGTTGTGCTTGAGGTTATGCATCAATGCGAACGGAATAACGTTCAACGCACGAGACATATACACCGCCGTGCCCGGTACGCGAACCGGTGGGGATTTCTCCAGCGAGGCAATCATCGCCTCCAGGGAGTTTCCGTGTTCATGCATACGACGCAGCAAACGGAAACGCTCGCTTTTCCACGTGGTCATCACAATGAACATCAACAGACCAAGCGTCAGCGGCAGCCAGCCGCCGGAGACAATCTTATCGAGGTTTGCCGAGAACAGCGGTACGTCGATGCACAGGAAGCCCACCAGAATCATCGCCACGAGGAACTTGTTCCAGTGCCAGTTTCGGTACGCCACCGTGGTGGAAAGAAGCGATGTCAGCACCATGGTGCCTGTTACCGCAATACCGTATGCCGCGGCCAGGTTGCTGGAGTGCTCAAAGCTGACGATCACGATCACCACAGCAAAATAGAGCAGCCAGTTAACAAACGGGATGTAGATCTGGCCCGATTCCATCTCTGAGGTATGGATGATACGCATGGGAGAGAGATACCCCAGACGCACGGCCTGGCGCGTCAGAGAGAACACGCCGGAAATGACCGCCTGAGATGCGATAACGGTGGCCAGCGTGGCCAGAATAAGCATCGGCACCAGCGCCCAATCCGGGGCCAGCAGGAAGAAGGGGTTTTTAATCGCTTCCGGGTTTTTCAGCAGCAGCGCCCCCTGCCCGAAGTAGTTCAATACAAGCGATGGCAGTACAACTAAAAACCACGCCACGCGAATCGGCAGTTTGCCGAAGTGCCCCATATCTGCATACAGCGCTTCGACACCGGTAATAGAGAGCACAACGGCGCCGAGCGCCACGAAGGAAACGACTTTGTATTCAAGGAAGAAATGGATAGCCCAGTATGGGTTCAGCGCCTGCAGAACCTCCGGGTTGCCAATAACTCCGCGCAAACCGAGCGCCGCCAGAATCAGGAACCAGGCCAGCATAATCGGTGCGAACAGTTTCCCCACCAGCCCGGTACCGTGCTTCTGGATAATAAACAGCAACGTCAGAACGATTATCGCCAGCGGAACCACCCACGTATCAAGCTGCGGTGCGATAATCTCAAGCCCCTCAATCGCCGAAAGCACCGAGATAGCAGGCGTGATGACCACTTCCCCATAGAAGAAGCTGCCACCAATCAGGCCAATAATAACCAGTACCGACGTCATTCTGGCCGAGGTGTTGCGCCCCGCAAGGGACATCAGGGTCAGGATCCCCCCCTCACCTGCGTTATCTGCACGCATCACAAAGGAGAGGTATTTAACAGAAACCACCAGGATCAGCAGCCAGAAGATGAGGGACAGGAAGCCAAATACGGCATCGCGTTCAACACCAAAGCCAAACTGGCCGGACAGACATTCACGAAGCGTATAAAGCGGGCTGGTGCCGATATCACCGTAGACAACCCCGATCGCCGCAAGCGTAATTGCGGGTAATGATTGCTTATTATCAGTGCTCATAGACTAGTCTTTTCGTTTAAATAACAAATGTGTTCCTGTTCCCTTGGTCCACAAAAAGCGCACAGTATGCACGATTCGTTGCAAAATCGAACCCCTAAATGCAACCGCATTAATGTAGCGCAAAGAAAATTGCGCCGCACTTCAGCCTATTACCAGCCCTGACTGAAACGTCTATACTCGCTTCAATTAGCCGCCACGACGGCGAAAGGATGCAAAAACTATTATGGCTCACTCACATTTATTAGCAGAAAGAATTTCCCGTCTCAGCAGCGCACTGGAGAAAGGTCTTTTCGAACGCAGTCACGCCATCCGCCTCTGTTTACTGGCGGCGTTGAGCGGTGAAAGCGTATTTCTGCTTGGCCCGCCGGGCATTGCCAAAAGCCTGATTGCCCGTAGGCTGAAATTTGCCTTTCAGAATGCACGCGCCTTCGAATACCTGATGACCCGCTTTTCCACCCCTGAAGAGGTTTTCGGCCCGCTGTCCATCCAGGCGCTGAAAGATGAGGGGCGTTATCAACGCCTTACCGAGGGGTATCTGCCGGAAGCAGAGATTGTATTTCTCGATGAGATCTGGAAAGCGGGACCGGCCATTCTGAATACCCTGCTCACGGCGATTAACGAACGCCGGTTCCGTAACGGCGCCAACGAAGAAAAAATCCCGATGCGCCTGCTGGTGGCCGCCTCGAACGAACTTCCCGAAGCCGACAGCAGCCTTGAAGCGCTGTATGACCGCATGCTGATCCGCCTGTGGCTGGACAAAGTGCAGGATAAATCGAACTTCCGCTCCATGCTGACCAGCCAGCAGGATGAAAATGAAAACCCGGTAGCCGCTTCACTGCAGGTCACGGACGAGGAGTATCAGCAGTGGCAGGTGGATATCGGCAAGATCACACTGCCGGACGCGGTCTTTGAGTTGATCTACCAGCTCCGTCAGCAGCTCGATCTCCTTCCTTCTGCACCTTATGTTTCCGACCGTCGCTGGAAAAAAGCAATTCGTCTGCTGCAGGCCAGCGCCCTGTTCAGCGGGCGCGACGCGGTTGCCCCTATCGATCTGATCCTGCTGAAAGACTGCCTCTGGCACGATGCCGAAGGGATGAATCTGATGCAGCAGCAGCTTGAAATATTGATGACCGGACACGCCTGGGGCCAGCAATCAATGCTCAACCAGCTTGGGGCGATTGCCCAACGGCGCATTCAGCTACAGCAGCAGCAAAGTGATAAAACCGCGCTGAAGGTGAACCGTCTTGGCGGCATGTTCGCCCGTAAACCGCACTACGAACTGCCCGCTGAGCTGACCAGCCCAACGCTGACGCTGCTTCTCCAGCAGCCGCTTAAACTCCATGACATGCAGGTGGTGCACATTACGCTTGAGCGTGACGCGCTGGCCCAGTGGCTTGATAAGGGCGGAGAGATCCGCGGTAAGCTTAACGGTATAGGCTTTGCACAGCCGCTGAATATGGAAGTGGACAGCAGTCAGCACCTGGTGATCCGCGACGTAAGCCTGCAGGGGTCACGCCTTGCCCTCCCGGGAAGCGCCTCTGACAGCATTCCGGAAGAGATCACGCAGCAGCTGGAGGCGCTGGATACCGAATGGCATCAGCAGCATACGCGCTTCAGCGAACAGCAAAAGTGCCTCTTTATTCACAGCGACTGGTTAGGTCGCATTGAAGCCAGCCTGCAGGATGTGAGCGCGCAGATCAAACAGGCTCGTCAATGCTAACGCTGGATACGCTTAACGTCATGCTGGCCGTCAGCGAAGATGGGTTGATCGAAGAGGTGATCATTACTCTTCTGGCGTCTCCTCAGCTGGCGGCTTTTTTTGAAAAATTTCCGAAGCTAAAAAAAGCGATGACGGACGATCTCCCGCGCTGGCGGGATAACCTGCGACAGCGGTTTAAAGAGACCGAAGTGCCACAGGAGTTAACCGAAGAGGTGGCCTGCTATCAGCAGTGCCAGCGGCTTTCCACGTCGCAGTTTATTGTTCAGATCCCGCAAACCCTGACGTTACTCGATAAAGTACACTCCCCATTTGCCAGCCAGGCCCGGGCGCTAGTCACCGATAACGCCACCTTCACCCCCGCCTTACACACACTCTTTTTACAGCGCTGGCGTCTCAGCCTTGTGGTTCAGGCCACGACGCTGAACCAGCAACTGCTGGATGAAGAGCGTGAACAATTGCTCAGCGAAGTTCAGGAACGCATGACCTTAAGCGGTCAGCTGGAGCAGGTACTGGTAGAGAATGAAAACGCCGCCGGACGTCTCTGGGATATGAGTGCAGGCCAAATCAGGCGTGGGGATTATCAGCTGATTGTCCGGTATGGTGATTTCCTGGCGCAGCAGCCCGAGCTGATGAAGCTTGCGGAACAGCTGGGTCGCTCAAGAGAGGCTAAATCGGTCCCAAAGAAGGATGCCCCGATGGAAACCTTCCGCACCCTGGTGCGGGAACCGGCCACCGTGCCGGAACAGGTGGATGGGCTCCAGCAAAGCGATGACATTTTACGCCTGCTGCCTACGGAGCTGAGCACGCTCGGGATGACCGAGCTGGAATATGAGTTTTATCGTCGGCTGGTGGAAAAACAGCTTCTGACCTATCGCCTGCATGGCGAAGCCTGGCGCGAAAAAATCAGCCAACGTCCGGTGGTCCATCAGGATTTTGATGAGCAACCGCGCGGCCCATTTATTGTTTGTGTGGATACATCTGGATCGATGGGCGGTTTCAACGAACAGTGTGCCAAAGCGTTCTGCCTGGCGCTGATGCGCGTGGCGCTCGCTGACCGGCGTCGCTGCTTTATCATGCTCTTTTCCAGCGAAGTGGTCAGCTATGAGCTGACCCATCAGCAGGGTATTGAGCAGGCGATCCGCTTTTTAAGCCAGCGTTTTCGCGGCGGTACCGATCTGGCCAGCTGTTTTCGCAGCATTGTGGAACGTATGCAGGGCGGCGACTGGTACGACGCTGACGCGGTGGTAATTTCCGATTTTATTGCCCAGCGGCTGCCGGATGACGTGGTGAACAAAGTGAAGGAGTTACAGCGGGTGCATCAGCACCGTTTCCACGCAGTGGCGATGTCCGCCCATGGAAAACCCGGCATCATGCGCATCTTCGATCATATCTGGCGCTTTGATACCGGGTTGCGTAGCCGCCTGCTCAGGCGCTGGCAGCGTTAATTACAGAAGCGAGCTGACGCTTTCGCGTACCTGCTGCGGCCAGACACCACACTGCACCTGACCAATATGCGACAGTTGCAGCAGCAGCATGGTCAGACGGGACTGGCCGATGCCGCCGCCAATGGTCTGCGGCATCTCACCGCGCAGCAGCGCCTGGTGCCATTCCAGCGTGAGACGATCTTCATCACCGGTCACCGCCAGCTGGCGTTTCAGCGCAGCAGCATCCACGCGGATCCCCATTGAGGAGAGTTCAAACGCATCTTCCAGCACCGGGTTCCAGACCAGAATATCGCCGTTCAGACCAGCAAATTCGCCCTCGCTCATGGTGCTCCAGTCATCATAATCCGGTGCACGAACATCATGACGTTTACCATCCGACAGCTTACCGCCGATCCCCATCAGGAAGACGGCACCCAGTTCTTTAGCGATCGCACGTTCACGACCTTTAGCATCCAGATCCGGGAAACGACTCAGCAACTCCTGGCTGTGAACAAAGTGGATCGATTCCGGCAGGAACGGTGCCAGACCAAACTCTTTGCTTACGGCCGCTTCGGTCGCTTTGATCCCGGCGTAGATCGCCTCAACGGTGGATTTCAGCGTGCCGACATGGCGCTCGCCATCACCCATTACGCGCTCCCAGTCCCACTGGTCAACGTAAACAGAGTGAATGGCAGACAAGCGGTCTTCATCGGGGCGGAGAGCTTTCATGTGCGTGTAGAGTCCTTCGCCCGCGCTGAAGTCGTGCTGTCCCAGGGTTTGACGCTTCCACTTCGCGAGGGAATGAACCACTTCGAACTGGGCGTCTGGCAGTGTTTTCACTTTCACCTGCACCGCTTTTTCGCATCCGGACAAGTTATCCTGCGTCCCATCACCCACGCGGCTGAGAATCGGTGCCTGAACTTCAATCAGACCCAGCTTCTCTTCCAGCTGGCGGGAAAAATGGGATTTAACGAAACTGATCTGGCGTTGTTTTGCGATATAAGCGGTTTTCATTATTTATACTCCTGCGTCCTGTTGGTATTGATTAAGCAACAGAAAAGGCATTCAATTCAATAATCAAACAACAAAAAGCCACCTTCACTTTTGATTCGTTAAAATTTAACGCTAGAATAGAGTGATTCATTAATCTTCATAAGAAAAAGCTATGGAAAATTATCAGATCGATAATCTGGACCGCGGCATCCTGGAGGCATTAATGGCCAATGCCCGTACCGCCTATGCCGAACTGGCGAAGCAGTTTGGCGTCAGCCCGGGGACGATTCACGTTCGTGTAGAGAAGATGAAACAGGCGGGGATCATTACCGGGGCTCGTATCGATGTCAGCCCAAAACAGCTGGGCTATGACGTCTGCTGCTTTATTGGCATTATTCTTAAAAGCGCAAAAGATTATCCATCCGCGCTGGCGAAGCTGAACGCGCTCGATGAAGTCACAGAGGCGTACTACACCACCGGCCACTACAGCATCTTTATCAAGGTGATGTGCCGCTCCATCGACGCCCTGCAGCAGGTACTTATCAACAAGATCCAAACAATCGATGAAATTCAGTCCACCGAGACGTTGATCTCCCTGCAAAACCCGATCATGCGTACCATTCGCCCCTGATCGGGCAAATCCATACCCACATTTCCCACAGGTAGATCCCAGCCCGTTCACAGCGTACAATGGCCCCCTCTTTATCTGAGCGAGCGATCAATGGCGGACATTACCCTTATCAGTGGCAGCACCCTTGGCGGCGCGGAATATGTAGCGGAACATCTGGCTGAGAAGCTGGAGGATGCGGGATTTTCCACACAAACGCTGCACGGGCCTTTGCTTGAAGATCTCCCGACTGATGGGGTCTGGCTGGTGATCACCTCCACGCATGGCGCAGGCGATCTTCCGGATAACCTGCAACCTTTATATGACGAACTGCAGGAACAGCAGCCAGACCTGTCAAACGTGCGTTTTGGCGCAGTGGGTATTGGCAGCCGTGAATATGACACCTTCTGCGGTGCTATAGAGAAAGTCGAAGCCGCTGTCACCGCCTGCGGAGCAAAACAGGTGGGTGAAACGCTGAAGATCAACATCCTCGATCATGATATTCCGGAGGATCCGGCTGAGATCTGGCTGGGTGAATGGAAAAATTTACTCAAAAACGATTAAAGATCGCGCGAACAGATGTGGATAACTCTGGTTAAAAGCTCGTATTAAGCAGTAGTTATCCAAAGAACAACGTTGAAGTCGTTTTTGCCCTGTGCATAAAGTCGCGTTCTGATCCCAGCTTATACGGGCCAGGATCACCGATCATTCACAGCAAACGATCCTTTCTAACCCCATGATCTTCTTTATGAGATCGGACTTATCCACAAAGGTCCTCGATCCTAATAAGAGATCACAATAGAACAGATCTCTAAATAAAAAGATCTTCTTTTTAATAGCCCAGGATCCCAATGCTTTCTCGAAAGACTAAAGTTGAGTAGAATCCACGGCCCGGGCTTCAATCCATTTTCATACCGCTTTACGCGAGGCAGACCACCATGTTTTATCAGGATCCTTTTGACGTCATCATCATTGGCGGGGGTCACGCAGGCACTGAGGCCGCAATGGCCGCAGCGCGAATGGGTCAGCAGACCCTGCTTTTGACACACAATATCGACACGCTGGGACAAATGTCCTGTAATCCGGCGATTGGCGGCATTGGGAAAGGACACCTGGTAAAAGAAGTGGATGCACTTGGCGGCCTGATGGCGAAAGCGATCGATCACGCAGGCATTCAGTTTAGGATACTAAACGCCAGTAAAGGCCCCGCTGTCCGTGCGACCCGCGCTCAGGCAGACCGCGTGCTTTATCGTCAGGCGGTGCGTACCGCCCTGGAGAACCAGCCGAACCTGATGATCTTCCAGCAGGCAGTGGAAGATCTTATCGTGGAGAACGATCGTGTCGTTGGCGCGGTTACCCAGATGGGGCTCAAATTCCGCGCCAAAGCGGTTGTTCTGACCGTCGGGACATTCCTGGACGGTAAGATCCATATCGGTCTGGATAATTACAGCGGTGGACGTGCTGGCGATCCGCCATCTATCCCATTGTCACGCCGTCTGCGTGAACTGCCGCTGCGTGTCAGCCGTCTGAAAACCGGTACTCCACCGCGTATTGATGCGCGCACCATTGATTTCAGCGTGCTGGCACAACAGCACGGCGATAACCCAATGCCGGTCTTCTCGTTCATGGGCAATGCAGCGCAGCATCCGCAGCAGGTACCGTGCTATATCACGCATACCAACGAAAAAACCCATGACGTGATCCGCAATAACCTCGATCGCAGCCCGATGTACGCCGGCGTGATCGAAGGGATCGGCCCACGCTATTGCCCGTCGATCGAAGACAAAGTCATGCGCTTTGCCGATCGTAACCAGCACCAGATCTTCCTGGAGCCTGAAGGGCTGACCTCGAACGAAATCTATCCGAACGGCATCTCCACCAGCCTGCCGTTCGATGTGCAGATGCAAATTGTTCGCTCAATGCAGGGGATGGAGAATGCGAAAATCGTTCGCCCTGGCTACGCTATTGAGTACGATTTCTTCGATCCGCGTGACCTGAAGCCAACTCTGGAGAGCAAATTCATCCACGGTCTGTTCTTCGCAGGTCAGATTAACGGCACCACCGGTTACGAAGAAGCTGCTGCACAGGGCCTGCTGGCCGGTCTGAACGCCGCCCGTTTCTCTGCCGAGAAAGAGGGCTGGGCTCCGGCGCGTTCTCAGGCTTATCTGGGCGTGCTGGTCGACGATCTCTGCACGCTGGGCACCAAAGAACCGTACCGTATGTTTACCTCTCGCGCGGAATATCGCCTGATGCTGCGCGAAGATAACGCCGACCTGCGTCTGACCGAAATGGGTCGTGAGCTGGGTCTGGTGGATGACGAACGCTGGGCGCGCTTCAACGAGAAACTGGAGCGCATTGAGCAGGAACGTCAGCGCCTGAAAACGACCTGGGTTAATCCGCAGGCTGAAACCGCTGCGGAAGTGAACGCTCACTTAACTGCGCCGCTCTCGCGCGAAGCCAGCGGTGAAGATCTGCTGCGTCGCCCGGAAGTGACCTATGAGAATCTGGTGAAACTCACCGCCTTTGCCCCGGGTCTTGAAGACGCTGAAGCGGCAGAGCAGGTTGAGATCCAGGTGAAATACGAAGGTTACATCGCGCGTCAGCAGGATGAGATCGAAAAGCAGCAGCGTAACGAAAACACGCTGCTGCCGGAAATGCTGGACTATCGTCAGGTGACGGGGCTGTCCAACGAGGTGATCGCCAAGCTGAACGATCACAAACCGGTGTCGATCGGCCAGGCCTCCCGCATCTCGGGCGTTACCCCAGCAGCGATTTCGATTCTGCTGGTGTGGCTGAAAAAGCAGGGCATGCTGCGCCGCAGCGCGTAATATGTGTAATTCGCCCGGTGGCGCTGCGCTTACCGGGCCTACAGAACTCCGTAGGGCGGGTTAGCGAAGCGCCACCCGCCACTTAAGTCTCTCAACAGGTATTCACCGTGCTCAATAAACTCTCTCGTCTGCTGGATCAGGCAGGTATTTCGCTCACCGATCACCAGAAAAATCAGCTGGTGGCCTATGTCGATATGCTGAACAAATGGAATAAAGCGTACAACCTCACCTCCGTACGCGACCCCAACGAGATGCTGATTCGCCATATTCTCGATAGCATTGTGGTTGCGCCGTACCTGAACGGTGAGCGCTTTATCGATGTGGGCACGGGTCCTGGCCTGCCGGGTATTCCCCTGTCAATTGTCCGCCCGGAAAGCCATTTCACGCTGCTGGATAGCCTTGGCAAGCGCGTGCGTTTTTTGCGCCAGGTACAGCATGAGCTGAAGCTTGAGAACATCACGCCTGTGCAGAGCAGGGTAGAGGAGTTCCCGGCAGAGCCACCGTTCGACGGGGTTATCAGCCGTGCGTTTGCTTCGCTTAATGACATGGTGAGCTGGTGTAAGCACTTACCGGCAGAGAATGGCCGTTTTTATGCGCTGAAAGGGCAGTTGCCCGGCGATGAAATTGAACAGCTTCCGGACGGTTTTGCCGTCGAGTCCATTGAGAAATTACAGATTCCTCAGCTCGAAGGCGAACGTCATCTGGTGATAATTAAGCCAAACAATTTTTAAAAAATTAATAAAAAATGTGGAATTTGTGCTGTTCTGTCAGTGTTAAAAAACAGCACAACACAACGGATTTTGCCGGAGAGAATTTAACCGTGTTTTTACTAAGGGTTTTCTAATGGTTAACTTCCTCACCATTGTTCACCCTGAAGATAATCAACCACGAAAATATCAGCCTGCTAAAAGTGGAAAGCAGCAACCAGAATGCAATGTTAAATATTTATTAAGAATGTCAATAAAAGGTTTTTATTGTATACGGGGCTGTTTTGAAAATAGTTGCGACATTTTATCTTTAATTTCAGAAAGATGAAATTAAGCGATTTACGAGTTTGATAAATACAACCTTATCGCAAATGTGTATTTTGTGATCTCGTGCACGCTTTGTAGTCAACGTTTTCGCGCTGTTTGCAGTTTTGCTCGAAGGTCGGGGCTTTCATCAAAAGTTGAAAAATAGCGGCGGGGAAAAATATTTAAACATTTATTCACCTTTTCGCTACTTAATGTTTGAAATCACGGGTGCGCACCGTATAATTTGACCGCTTTTTGATGCTTGACTCTGAGCCTTAAAGGACGTTTTATACGACACGCGGCATACCTCGAAGGGAGCAGGAGTAAAAACGTGATGTCTGTGTCGCTCTTGAGGAGAAACGTTGCTCGTAAGCTTCTGTTCATTCAGTTTCTGGCTGTGATAGCAAGTGGACTGCTGTTTAGCCTCAAAGACCCCTTCTGGGGCATCTCCGCCGTGTGCGGGGGTTTGGCGGTTGTGCTGCCAAACGTGTTGTTTATGATTTTTGCCTGGCGTCATCAGGCGCATACACCTGCCAAAGGCCGCGTGGCCTGGTCCTTCGCCCTCGGCGAAGTGTGTAAGGTGTTGCTGACCTTTGCTCTACTGGTGATGGCGCTGGCGGTTTTGAAAGTGGTATTCATGCCGCTGATAGCTACGTGGGTTTTGGTGCTGGTGGTACAAGTTCTGGCTCCAGCTGTAATCAATAACAAAGGGTAAAAGGCATCATGGCTTCAGAAAATATGACGCCGCAGGATTACATAGGTCACCATCTGAATAACCTTCAGCTGGACCTGCGTACATTCTCGCTGGTGGATCCGCATAACCCCCCGGCCACCTTCTGGACGATCAACATCGACTCCATGTTCTTCTCGGTGGTTTTGGGTCTTCTGTTCCTGGCCATGTTCCGCGGTGTTGCTAAAAAGGCGACCAGCGGTGTTCCAGGGAAATTCCAGACGTTCGTTGAGATGATCATCGGCTTCGTCCATGGCAGCGTGAAAGACATGTACCATGGTAAGAGCAAGCTGATTGCGCCACTGGCACTGACCGTGTTCGTGTGGGTCTTCCTGATGAACCTGATGGACCTTCTGCCTATCGATTTCCTGCCGTGGATTGGCGAGCATGTCTTCGGTCTGCCTGCTCTGCGCGTGGTTCCGTCTGCTGACGTGAACATCACCCTGTCGATGGCGCTGGGCGTGTTTATCCTGATTCTTTTCTACAGCATCAAAATGAAAGGCGTAAGCGGCTTTGTGAAAGAGCTTACCTTGCAGCCGTTCAACCACTGGGCGTTTATTCCGGTCAACCTGATCCTGGAAGGCGTTAGCCTGCTGTCCAAACCTGTTTCACTGGGTCTGCGACTGTTCGGCAACATGTATGCGGGTGAGCTGATTTTCATTCTGATCGCGGGTCTTCTGCCGTGGTGGTCACAGTGGGTTCTGAATGTGCCGTGGGCCATTTTCCACATCCTGATCATTACGCTGCAAGCCTTTATCTTCATGGTTCTGACGATCGTCTATCTGTCGATGGCGTCTGAAGAGCACTGATTTTTTACCAACACTACTACGTTTTAATTGAAACAAACTGGAGACTGTCATGGAAAACCTGAATATGGATCTGCTGTACATGGCTGCCGCTGTGATGATGGGTCTGGCGGCTATCGGTGCTGCGATCGGTATCGGCATCCTCGGGGGCAAATTCCTGGAAGGCGCTGCGCGTCAACCTGATCTGATTCCTCTGCTGCGTACTCAGTTCTTTATCGTTATGGGTCTGGTGGATGCTATCCCAATGATCGCTGTAGGTCTGGGTCTGTACGTGATGTTTGCTGTCGCGTAGTAGTTGTTTTAAAACCCCAAGCCACAGAAATTTAAGAGGTATTGTGCTGTGAACATGAACGCAACAATCCTCGGCCAGGCCATCGCGTTTATTATCTTTGTCTGGTTCTGCATGAAGTATGTATGGCCGCCTTTAATGGCTGCCATCGAAAAACGTCAGAAAGAAATTGCTGACGGTCTGGCTTCTGCAGAACGTGCAAAGAAAGATTTGGACCTTGCACAGGCCAACGCGACAGACCAGCTGAAAAAAGCGAAAGCGGAAGCTCAGGTAATCATCGAACAGGCTAACAAACGCCGTTCTCAGATCCTGGACGAAGCCAAAGCTGAAGCAGAACAGGAACGTACTAAGATCGTGACACAGGCTCAGGCTGAAATTGAAGCTGAGCGTAAACGTGCTCGTGAAGAACTGCGTAAGCAGGTTGCGATTCTGGCTGTTGCTGGCGCCGAGAAGATCATCGAACGTTCCGTGGATGAAGCTGCTAACAGCGACATCGTGGACAAACTTGTCGCTGAACTGTAAGGAGGGAGGGGCTGATGTCTGAATTTGTTACGGTAGCTCGCCCCTACGCCAAAGCAGCTTTTGACTTTGCTGTCGAACACCAAAATGTCGATCGCTGGCAGAATATGCTGGCGTTTGCCGCTGAGGTGACGAAAAACGAACAAATGGCCGAGTTGCTTTCTGGTGCATTAGCACCTGAAACCCTCGCCGCGTCGTTCATCGCCGTGTGCGGAGAGCAACTGGATGCCAACGGCCAGAACCTGATTAAGGTAATGGCAGAAAATGGTCGTCTCCGTGTGCTCCCGGATGTTCTCGAGCAGTTTGAGCACTTACGTGCCCTTAGTGAAGCTACTGCTGAAGTTGAAGTAACTTCTGCGACTGAACTGAGTCATGAACAGCTTGCGAAAATTACCGCCGCGATGGAAAAACGTCTGTCACGCAAAGTTAAGCTGAATTGCAAAATCGATAAGTCTGTAATGGCAGGCGTAATCATCCGCTCGGGTGATATGGTCATTGATGGCAGCGTACGCGGCCGTCTTGAGCGCCTTGCAGACGTCTTGCAGTCTTAAGGGGACTGGAGCATGCAACTGAATTCCACCGAAATCAGCGAACTGATCAAGCAGCGCATTGCTCAGTTCAATGTTGTGAGCGAAGCTCATAACGAAGGTACTATTGTTTCTGTAAGTGACGGTGTTATCCGCATCCACGGCCTGGCCGATTGTATGCAGGGTGAGATGATTTCCCTGCCGGGTAACCGTTACGCTATCGCACTGAACTTGGAGCGCGACTCCGTAGGTGCAGTTGTGATGGGTCCATACGCTGACCTCGCCGAAGGCATGAAGGTTAAGTGTACTGGCCGTATTCTGGAAGTTCCGGTTGGCCGTGGCCTGCTGGGTCGTGTTGTTAACACCCTGGGTGCACCAATCGACGGTAAAGGTCCGGTTGAGCACGATGGCTTCTCTCCAATCGAAGTTATCGCACCGGGCGTTATCGACCGTCAGTCCGTAGATCAGCCTGTTCAGACGGGTTATAAGTCCGTTGATGCCATGATCCCAATCGGTCGTGGTCAGCGTGAACTGATCATCGGTGACCGTCAGACCGGTAAAACCGCGATGGCTATCGATGCCATCATCAACCAGCGTGACTCCGGCATCAAATGTGTGTACGTGGCTATCGGCCAGAAAGCGTCCACCATTTCTAACGTGGTTCGTAAACTGGAAGAGCACGGCGCGCTGTCTAACACCATCGTTGTTGTGGCTACCGCTTCTGAATCTGCTGCACTGCAATACCTGGCGCCATACGCTGGTTGTGCAATGGGTGAATACTTCCGTGACCGCGGTGAAGATGCACTGATCGTATACGATGACCTGTCTAAACAGGCTGTTGCTTATCGTCAGGTTTCCCTGCTGCTCCGTCGTCCACCAGGACGTGAAGCGTTCCCTGGCGACGTATTCTACCTCCACTCTCGTCTGCTGGAGCGTGCTTCCCGCGTTAACGCGGAATACGTCGAGAACTTCACCAAAGGTGAAGTGAAGGGTAAAACGGGCTCTCTGACCGCGCTGCCGATCATTGAAACCCAGGCGGGTGACGTTTCTGCGTTCGTTCCGACCAACGTAATCTCCATTACCGATGGTCAGATCTTCCTGGAAACCAACCTGTTTAACTCCGGTATTCGTCCGGCGGTTAACCCGGGTATCTCCGTATCCCGTGTAGGTGGTGCTGCTCAGACCAAGATCATCAAGAAACTGTCCGGTGGTATCCGTACCGCGTTGGCACAGTATCGTGAACTGGCTGCGTTCTCTCAGTTCGCATCCGATCTGGACGAAGCAACCCGTAAACAGCTGAGCCATGGTCAGAAAGTGACCGAGCTGCTGAAGCAGAAACAGTACGCACCAATGTCTGTTGCTCAGCAGGGCCTGGTACTGTTCGCGGCTGAACGCGGTTACCTCGAAGATGTGGAACTGGCGAAAATCGGTAGCTTCGAAGCCGCTCTGCTGGCTTACGTCGACCGTGATCACGCTCCGCTGATGCAAGAGATCAACCAGACCGGTGGCTATAACGACGAAATCGAAGGCAAGCTGAAAGCTATCCTCGATTCCTTCAAAGCAACCCAATCCTGGTAATCGTCCGGCGGCTTGTCTCAGGACAAGCCGCCTGGCATTGAGGAGAAGCTCATGGCCGGCGCAAAAGAGATACGTAGTAAGATCGCAAGCGTCCAGAACACGCAAAAGATCACTAAAGCGATGGAGATGGTCGCCGCTTCCAAAATGCGTAAATCGCAGGATCGCATGGCGGCCAGCCGTCCTTATGCAGAAACCATGCGCAAAGTGATTGGTCACCTTGCAAACGGTAATCTGGAATATAAGCACCCTTACCTGGAAGAACGCGATGTTAAGCGCGTGGGCTACCTGGTGGTGTCGACCGACCGTGGTCTGTGTGGCGGCTTGAACATTAACCTGTTCAAAAAACTGCTGGCGGATATGAAAGGCTGGTCCGATAAAGGCGTTCAGTGCGACCTCGCATTGATCGGCTCTAAAGGCGTCTCTTTCTTTAACTCCGTTGGTGGCAACATTGTCGCTCAGGTGACCGGTATGGGTGATAACCCGTCCCTGTCCGAACTGATCGGCCCGGTTAAAGTGATGTTGCAGGCCTATGATGAAGGCCGTCTGGACAGACTGTACGTTGTCAGCAACAAATTTATTAACACCATGTCTCAGGTGCCAACGCTCACTCAGATGCTGCCTTTACCGGCTTCAGAAGATGACGAGCTGAAACAGAAAGCCTGGGATTACCTGTATGAACCCGATCCGAAACCGCTGCTGGATACCCTGCTGCGTCGTTACGTTGAATCTCAGGTTTATCAGGGCGTTGTAGAAAACCTGGCCAGCGAGCAGGCCGCACGAATGGTGGCGATGAAAGCCGCGACCGATAATGGCGGCAGCCTGATTAAAGAGCTGCAGTTGGTTTACAACAAAGCTCGTCAGGCCAGCATTACTCAGGAACTCACCGAGATCGTCTCGGGGGCCGCCGCGGTTTAACCAGGTTTACGAATTACGTAGAGGATTCAAGATGGCTACTGGAAAGATTGTCCAGGTAATCGGCGCCGTGGTGGACGTCGAGTTCCCTCAGGACGCCGTACCACGCGTGTACGACGCGCTTGAGGTACAGAATGGTAACGAGAGCCTGGTGCTGGAAGTTCAGCAGCAGCTCGGCGGCGGTATCGTGCGTACCATCGCGATGGGTTCTTCCGACGGTCTGCGTCGTGGTCTGGAAGTTAAAGACCTTGAGCACCCGATCGAAGTCCCGGTAGGTAAAGCAACACTGGGTCGTATCATGAACGTATTGGGTCAGCCAATCGACATGAAAGGCGACATCGGTGAAGAAGAGCGTTGGGCTATCCACCGCGCGGCACCTTCCTACGAAGAGCTGTCCAGCTCTCAGGAACTGCTGGAAACCGGTATCAAAGTTATCGACCTGATGTGTCCGTTTGCGAAGGGCGGTAAAGTTGGTCTGTTCGGTGGTGCGGGTGTAGGTAAAACCGTAAACATGATGGAGCTGATCCGTAACATCGCGATCGAGCACTCCGGTTATTCCGTATTTGCGGGCGTAGGTGAACGTACTCGTGAGGGTAACGACTTCTACCACGAAATGACCGACTCCAACGTTCTGGACAAAGTATCCCTGGTTTACGGCCAGATGAACGAGCCACCAGGAAACCGTCTGCGCGTTGCGCTGACTGGTCTGACGATGGCTGAGAAGTTCCGTGACGAAGGCCGTGACGTTCTGCTATTCGTTGATAACATCTACCGTTACACCTTGGCCGGTACGGAAGTATCTGCACTGCTGGGTCGTATGCCTTCAGCGGTAGGTTATCAGCCTACGCTGGCGGAAGAGATGGGTGTTCTTCAGGAACGTATCACCTCTACCAAAACCGGTTCTATCACCTCCGTTCAGGCGGTATACGTACCTGCGGATGACTTGACTGACCCATCACCAGCAACCACCTTTGCCCACTTAGATGCAACCGTGGTACTGAGCCGTCAGATCGCGTCTCTGGGTATCTACCCGGCCGTTGACCCGCTGGACTCCACCAGCCGTCAGCTGGATCCACTGGTTGTTGGTCAGGAACACTACGACACCGCGCGTGGCGTACAGTCCCTGCTGCAGCGTTACCAGGAACTGAAAGACATCATCGCCATCCTGGGTATGGATGAACTGTCTGAAGAAGACAAACTGGTGGTAGCACGTGCGCGTAAGATCCAGCGCTTCCTGTCCCAGCCGTTCTTCGTTGCGGAAGTATTCACCGGTTCTCCAGGTAAATACGTTTCCCTGAAAGACACCATCCGTGGCTTTAAAGGCATCATGGAAGGCGAATACGATCACCTGCCAGAGCAGGCGTTCTACATGGTTGGTTCCATCGAAGAAGCTGTGGAAAAAGCCAAAAAACTTTAACGCCTTAATCGGAGGGTGATATGGCAATGACTTACCACCTGGACGTCGTCAGCGCAGAGCAACAAATGTTCTCTGGTCTGGTCGAGAAAATCCAGGTAACGGGTAGTGAAGGTGAACTGGGTATCTTCCCGGGTCACGCACCGCTGCTCACCGCCATTAAGCCTGGTATGATCCGCATCGTTAAACAGTTCGGTCACGAAGAGTTTATCTATCTGTCCGGCGGCATTCTTGAAGTGCAGCCTGGCAGTGTGACCGTTCTGGCCGATACCGCTATTCGTGGCCAGGATCTCGACGAAGCGCGAGCCCTGGAATCGAAGCGTAAGGCTGAAGAGCACATTAGCAGCTCTCATGGTGACGTGGATTACGCTCAGGCGTCTGCGGAGCTGGCCAAAGCGATCGCCAAACTGCGCGTTATCGAGTTGACCAAAAAAGCGATGTAACACCGGCTTGAAAAGCACAAAAGCCAGTCTGGATACCAGGCTGGCTTTTTTTTCGTCCTTAATTCATGACGAAAAAGATGTAGAATTTTAAGCACCAAACGTTTTTACTTCTCACTCAAACTACCGTCAGGATGCGTATGTCAAACAGTGCGATGAGCGTGGTGATCCTTGCCGCAGGCAAAGGTACCCGCATGTATTCCGATCTGCCTAAAGTGCTTCATACACTGGCAGGAAAGCCAATGGTGCAGCATGTTATTGATGCAGCAAATGAATTGGGCGCTCGCCAGGTTCACCTGGTCTATGGCCACGGCGGCGATCTGCTTAAAAAGACGCTGAGCGATGACAAGCTCAACTGGGTGCTTCAGGCTGAACAGCTGGGAACCGGCCACGCAATGCAGCAGGCAGCACCGTTCTTTGCCGATGACGAAGACATTCTGATGCTCTACGGCGATGTTCCGCTGATCTCCATCGACACACTGACTCGCCTGCGTGAAGCCAAACCGCAGGGCGGTATCGGTTTATTAACCGTCGTGCTGGACGATCCGACCGGCTACGGCCGCATCACCCGTGAAAACGGCAACGTCACGGGTATCGTTGAACATAAAGACGCCAGCGAAGCACAGCGCCAGATTCAGGAGATCAACACCGGTATCCTGATGGCTAACGGCGCGGACATGAAGCGCTGGCTGTCTAAGCTCAACAACAACAACGCGCAGGGTGAATACTACATCACCGACATCATTGCGATGGCGTACCAGGAAGGGCGTGAGATTGCGGCGGTTCACCCGGCGCGTATCAGCGAAACCGAAGGGGTGAATAACCGCCTTCAGCTTTCCCGTCTGGAGCGTGTTTATCAGTCCGAACAGGCCGAAAAACTGCTGCTGGCCGGCGTGATGCTGCGCGATCCGGCGCGTTTCGATCTGCGTGGAACGTTAGCGCACGGGCGCGACGTTGAAATTGATACTAACGTTATCCTGGAAGGTAACGTCACGCTGGGTAACCGCGTCAAAATTGGTGCGGGCTGTGTGATCAAAAACAGCATCATCGGTGATGATTGCGAAATTAGCCCATACAGCGTGGTGGAAGATGCCCGTCTTGACGCGGCGTGCACCATTGGGCCGTTCGCGCGTCTGCGCCCGGGGGCTGAGCTGCTGGAAGGCTCACATGTTGGAAACTTCGTTGAGATGAAAAAAGCGCGTCTGGGTAAAGGCTCTAAAGCGGGTCATTTGACCTATCTGGGCGATGCGGAAATTGGCGACAACGTGAATATTGGCGCAGGAACGATTACCTGCAACTATGACGGCGCGAATAAGTTTAAAACCATCATCGGTGATGATGTGTTTGTTGGTTCCGACACTCAGTTGGTGGCGCCTGTTACCGTGGGTAACGGCGTAACGATTGCCGCCGGGACAACCGTTACGCGCGATATCGCCGATAACGAACTGGTATTAAGCCGTGTGCCGCAGGTGCACAAGCAGGGCTGGAAACGCCCTGTGAAGAAGAAGTAACGGATTTACTCCTCACCCTAACCCTCTCCCTAAAGGGAGAGGGGATCGTTCGGTGCGGTGTTTTTCTCCCTCGCCCCTTTGGGGAGAGGGCCGGGGTGAGGGGATAATATAATCCTCACCCCATAAGCAGTACCCATAACAATAACCCCACTCTCTACAAGGCTCGGGGCGCCCGGAAAGGGCAAATACAGGTCAGCGACAACGCATGGCATAACGCCATAATCAGGAAATCTAACTATGTGTGGAATTGTTGGCGCAGTTGCGCAGCGTGATATTGCTGAAATCCTTCTCGAAGGTTTACGTCGTCTGGAATACCGTGGCTACGACTCTGCCGGTCTGGCAGTGGTGGATGCAGAAGGTCATATGACCCGTCTGCGTCGCCTCGGTAAAGTGCAGATGCTGGCCCAGGCCGCGGAAGAACACCCGCTGCACGGTGGCACCGGTATTGCGCATACCCGCTGGGCGACACACGGCGAACCGTCTGAAGGCAACGCGCACCCGCATGTGTCTGAACACATCGTGGTCGTGCATAACGGCATTATCGAAAACCACGAACCGCTGCGCGAAGAACTGAAAGCGCGCGGCTATACCTTCGTTTCTGAAACCGATACCGAAGTGATTGCGCACCTGGTGCACTGGGAGCTGGCACAGGGCGGCACGCTACGTGACGCTGTGCTGCGCGCGATCCCACAGCTGCGCGGTGCGTACGGTACAGTGATCATGGACTCCCGCGATCCGTCCACCCTGCTGGCGGCGCGTTCCGGTAGTCCAATGGTTATCGGTATGGGCATGGGCGAAAACTTTATCGCTTCTGACCAACTGGCGCTCCTGCCGGTCACCCGCCGCTTTATCTTCCTGGAAGAGGGGGATATCGCAGAAGTGACTCGCCGCAGCGTGACGGTATTCGATACCAAAGGCGAGCAGGTGAAACGCCCTGAAATTGAATCCAATCTGCAGTACGACGCGGGCGACAAAGGCGCTTACCGTCACTACATGCAGAAAGAGATTTACGAGCAGCCAAACGCCATCAAAAACACCCTGACCGGTCGTATCAGCCACGGCGAAGTGGACCTGAGCGAACTGGGTGCCAACGCAAACGAGCTGCTCAGCAAGGTTGAGCACATTCAGATTGTGGCCTGCGGTACCTCCTACAACTCCGGGATGGTCTCTCGCTACTGGTTTGAGTCGCTGGCTGGCGTGCCGTGCGATGTGGAAATCGCCTCTGAATTCCGCTATCGCAAATCCGCCGTGCGCCGTAACAGCCTGATGATCACCCTTTCTCAGTCTGGCGAAACGGCAGATACCCTGGCGGCGCTGCGTCTCTCTAAAGAGCTGGGTTACCTGGGATCGCTGGCTATCTGTAACGTGCCGGGCTCATCGCTGGTGCGTGAATCCGATCTGGCTCTGATGACCAAAGCGGGCACTGAAATCGGCGTGGCCTCCACCAAAGCGTTTACCACGCAGCTGACGGTTCTGCTGATGCTTGTGGCGAAACTGGCGCGTCTGAAAGGGCTGGATGCTTCTGTTGAGCATGACATCGTTCATGGTCTGCAGGCGCTGCCAAGCCGTATTGAGCAGATGTTGTCTCAGGATAAGCGCATTGAAGCCCTGGCTGAAGATTTCTCTGACAAGCACCACGCCCTGTTCCTCGGCCGTGGCGACCAGTACCCCATTGCGCTGGAAGGCGCGCTGAAGCTGAAAGAGATCTCCTACATCCACGCTGAAGCCTACGCGGCAGGCGAGCTAAAACACGGCCCGCTGGCGCTGATTGACGCGGATATGCCGGTTATCGTTGTGGCACCTAACAACGAACTGCTGGAAAAACTGAAGTCCAACATTGAAGAAGTTCGCGCCCGCGGTGGTGTACTGTACGTCTTCGCTGATAAGGACGCCGGTTTTGCCAGCAGCGACAACATGCACATCATCGAGATGCCGCACGTAGAAGAGGTTATTGCCCCTATCTTCTACACCGTGCCGCTGCAGTTACTGGCTTACCACGTTGCGCTGATCAAAGGCACCGACGTTGACCAGCCGCGTAACCTGGCGAAATCGGTCACCGTAGAATAATCCCTCCAGGCTCCACCTTCGGGTGGAGCTTTTTTTTACCCTTACTGGTTTGTTTTTAATCAACGCATTCGCGTTTTTATTTATGACAATCTGTCATCTTCAGCTACTTTTTTCAGTGTCACATAAAGAAAATATTTCTGAAAAGTTGTTGTCATGATTGTGGCTAACATGATGATAAATCAGGAATCTTTCGCTGCTTTTTAAGCTAAATTTCCATTGTCATAAAACTGTCATAATTCGTACATTTATCTGTCACCTGTTTGTCCTATTTTGCTCATCGTAGCCACTTAAACAATGATTTACGAAATCCTTGCAGGAGACATTATGAAAGTTATGCGTACCACTGTCGCAACTGTTGTCGCCGCGACCTTATCTCTGAGCGCTTTCTCTGTATTCGCAGAAGCAAGCCTGACTGGCGCTGGTGCAACCTTCCCTGCGCCGGTGTATGCCAAATGGGCGGATACCTACCAGAAAGAAACCGGTAACAAGGTTAACTATCAGGGTATCGGCTCCTCCGGTGGCGTGAAACAAATTACCGCAAACACCGTTGATTTCGGCGCATCCGACGCTCCGCTGTCTGATGACAAACTGGCTCAGGAAGGCCTGTTCCAGTTCCCGACCGTAATCGGTGGTGTGGTTCTGGCGATCAACCTGCCGGGCGTGAAGTCGGGTGAGCTGGTGCTGGACGGTAAAACCCTGGGTGATATCTACCTGGGCAAAATCAAAAAATGGGATGACGAAGCCATCGCTAAGCTCAACCCTGGCCTGAAGCTGCCTTCTCAGAACATCGCCGTGGTTCGCCGCGCGGATGGTTCTGGTACCTCTTTCGTCTTCACCAGCTACCTGGCGAAGGTGAACGAAGAGTGGAAATCTAAAGTCGGTTCCGGCTCTACCGTTAACTGGCCAACCGGTCTGGGCGGTAAAGGGAACGACGGTATCGCCGCGTTCGTACAGCGTCTGCCGGGTTCTATCGGTTACGTAGAATATGCGTACGCCAAGCAGAACAACCTGTCCTACACCAAACTGGTTTCTGCTGATGGCAAACCTGTCAGCCCGACTGAAGAGAACTTTGCCAACGCTGCAAAAGGCGCTGACTGGAGCAA
Organism: Enterobacter cloacae complex sp. 2022EL-00981; assembly: GCF_028737495.1. NCBI lineage: Bacteria > Pseudomonadati > Pseudomonadota > Gammaproteobacteria > Enterobacterales > Enterobacteriaceae > Enterobacter > Enterobacter cloacae complex sp. 2022EL-00981. The sequence continues at coordinate 215,977 of NZ_JAQZRK010000005.1, read as the reverse complement.
ATCCTTCGCTCAGGACCTGACTAACCAGAAAGGTGAAGACGCGTGGCCAATCACCTCTACCACCTTCATTCTGGTTCACAAAGAGCAGAAGAAACCTGAGCAGGGCGCAGAAGTGCTGAAGTTCTTCGACTGGGCATACAAAAACGGCGGCAAACAGGCTAATGACCTGGATTATGCCAGCCTGCCAGACAGCGTGGTTGAGCAGATTCGTGCTGCATGGAAAACCAACGTGAAAGACAGCAGCGGTAAAGCGCTGTACTAACAGGATATATTTAACGAAGATGGCGGGTGGCGCTACGCTTACCCGCCCTACGGTTAACGCTGTAGGCCCGGTAAGCGTCAGCGCCACCGGGCATATTCGTAAAAACGTCTCAAACAGAAGAGTAATTTATGGCTGCAACCAAGCCTGCATTTAACCCTCCGGGTAAAAAAGGTGACATGATTTTCAGCGCGCTGGTGAAACTGGCTGCGCTGATTGTGCTATTGCTGCTGGGCGGCATTATCGTGTCTCTGATTTTCTCCTCCTGGCCGAGCATTCAGAAATTCGGTTTCTCCTTCCTGTGGACCAAAGAGTGGGACGCGCCGAATGATATCTACGGTGCGCTGGTGCCGATTTACGGCACGCTGGTCACCTCGTTCATCGCCCTGCTGATTGCAGTTCCGGTAAGCTTTGGTATCGCCCTGTTCCTGACGGAACTGGCACCGGGCTGGCTGCGACGCCCGCTGGGTATCGCCATTGAACTGCTGGCGGCCATTCCAAGTATCGTGTACGGCATGTGGGGTCTGTTTATCTTTGCGCCACTGTTTGCCACGTATTTCCAGGAGCCGGTGGGTAATGTTCTTTCCGCTATTCCGTTTGTGGGGGCGCTGTTCTCCGGCCCGGCATTCGGTATCGGTATTCTGGCGGCTGGTGTGATCCTCGCCATCATGATTATTCCGTACATTGCGGCAGTTATGCGCGATGTGTTCGAACAAACCCCGGTGATGATGAAAGAGTCGGCTTACGGCATTGGCTGCACCACCTGGGAAGTGATCTGGCGTATCGTTCTTCCGTTCACCAAAAATGGGGTTATCGGGGGCGTGATGCTGGGCTTAGGGCGTGCGTTGGGTGAGACCATGGCGGTGACCTTTATCATCGGTAACACCTACCAGCTCGACAGTGCCTCGCTCTATATGCCGGGTAACAGTATTACCTCCGCACTGGCGAACGAATTCGCCGAAGCGGAATCCGGGCTGCACGTGGCGGCGCTGATGGAGCTGGGTCTGATCCTGTTCGTGATTACCTTCATCGTACTGGCGATCTCCAAGCTGATGATCCTGCGTCTCGCGAAAAATGAGGGGGCACGCTAATGGCAACTCTCGAAATGCAAAGCACTGCTCAGCTTGCGGAATCCCGCCGCAAAATGCAGGCGAAGCGTCGTTTCAAAAACCGTATCGCGCTGACGCTCTCGATGGCGACGATGGCATTCGGTCTGTTCTGGCTGATCTGGATCCTCTTCTCAACCGTGGTTCGCGGTATCGACGGCATGTCTCTGGCGCTGTTTACCGAAATGACGCCGCCGCCGAACACGGCGGGTGGTGGACTGGCGAACGCCCTGGCAGGCAGCGGATTGCTGATCCTGTGGGCGACGGTATTCGGTACGCCGCTTGGCATCATGGCGGGTATCTATCTGGCGGAATATGGCCGTAAATCCTGGCTCGCAGAAGTGATTCGTTTCATTAACGACATTCTGCTCTCTGCGCCGTCTATTGTGGTGGGTCTGTTTGTTTACACCATTGTTGTGGCACAAATGGAACACTTCTCCGGCTGGGCGGGTGTGATTGCGCTGGCGCTGCTGCAGGTGCCTATCGTCATTCGTACCACCGAGAACATGCTCAAACTGGTGCCGGACAGTCTGCGTGAAGCGGCGTATGCGCTGGGTACACCAAAGTGGAAAATGATCTCCGCGATTACGCTTAAAGCCTCTGTCTCCGGGATCATGACCGGTATTCTGCTGGCCATTGCCCGTATCGCGGGTGAAACGGCACCGCTGCTGTTTACCGCCCTCTCCAACCAGTTCTGGAGCACGGACATGATGCAGCCGATCGCCAACCTGCCGGTGACGATCTTTAAATTTGCGATGAGCCCATTCGCGGAATGGCAGCAGCTGGCCTGGGCCGGGGTGCTGATCATCACCCTTTGCGTATTGTTGCTGAACATTCTGGCGCGCGTCATTTTCGCGAAGAAGAAACACGGTTAAATTTTTACGGCGCGGCAACTCGCGGCGCCGAATGAGGAAATGAGTCAATGAGTATGGTTGATACTGCCCCGGGTAAGATTCAGGTTCGTGATTTGAACTTCTACTACGGCAAATTCCATGCCCTGAAGAATATCAACCTGGATATCGCGAAGAACCAGGTAACGGCATTCATCGGTCCGTCCGGCTGTGGTAAATCCACGCTGCTGCGCACCTTTAACAAAATGTACTCGCTCTATCCAGAGCAGCGTGCCGAAGGCGAAATCATCCTGGACGGTGAAAACATTCTGACCCAGGCTCAGGATATCGCCCTCCTGCGCGCCAAAGTGGGCATGGTTTTCCAGAAACCGACGCCGTTCCCGATGTCGATTTACGACAACATCGCGTTTGGCGTACGCCTGTTTGAAAAGCTCTCCCGTGCCGATATGGACGAGCGCGTGCAGTGGGCCTTGACCAAGGCCGCATTATGGAACGAAACCAAAGATAAGTTGCACCAGAGCGGTTACTCTCTCTCCGGCGGGCAGCAGCAGCGTCTGTGCATTGCGCGTGGAATCGCGATCCGCCCGGAAGTGTTGCTGCTGGATGAGCCGTGTTCAGCGCTGGACCCGATCTCCACCGGTCGTATCGAAGAGCTGATCACCGAGCTGAAGCAGGATTACACCGTGGTTATCGTGACCCACAACATGCAGCAGGCTGCGCGTTGCTCCGACCACACGGCATTTATGTACCTGGGCGAGTTGATTGAGTTCAGTAACACGGACGATCTGTTCACCAAGCCCGCTAAAAAGCAAACAGAAGACTATATCACCGGTCGTTACGGTTGATTCAGGAGCGCGCTATGGACAATCTCAATCTTAATAAACACATTTCCGGCCAGTTCAACGCAGAGCTGGAAAGTATTCGCACTCAGGTCATGACCATGGGTGGCATGGTCGAGCAGCAGCTTTCTGATGCGATCACGGCGATGCATAACCAGGACAGCGAACTGGCGAAGCGCGTTATCGAAGGCGATAAAAACGTCAACATGATGGAAGTGGCGATTGACGAAGCGTGTGTGCGCATCATCGCCAAGCGTCAGCCGACGGCGAGCGACCTGCGTCTGGTGATGGCCATCATCAAAACCATCGCCGAGCTGGAACGTATCGGTGACGTTGCGGATAAAATCTGCCGCACCGCGCTGGAGAAATTCTCCCAGCAGCATCAGCCGCTGCTGGTAAGCCTGGAGTCGCTGGGCCGCCACACGGTGCAGATGCTGCACGACGTGCTGGATGCCTTTGCGCGTATGGATCTGGATGAAGCGGTACGTATCTACCGTGAAGACAAGAAAGTCGACCAGGAGTATGAAGGCATCGTGCGCCAGCTGATGACCTACATGATGGAAGATTCACGTACGATCCCAAGCGTACTGACCGCCCTGTTCTGCGCGCGCTCTATCGAGCGTATCGGCGACCGCTGCCAGAACATTTGCGAATACATTTTCTACTTCGTGAAAGGTCAGGACTTCCGTCACGTGGGCGGCGACGAGCTGGACAAGCTGCTGGCGGGTAAAGATCCAAAAGAGTAATCGGTGGTTAAAATGCCCGGTGGCGCTGCGCTTACCGGGCCTACAAAAACCTATCGTGTAATATTCCACCCGCGCGCCTTCCACAATTCCGGCAACTGCGCCAGATCGGTAAAGGTCGTCACTTTTGGATGATCGATCGGCTTGTTGTGCGGGTCGGCACAGAAATAAAACACTTCCATTCCTGCATCAATGCCCGACTGCGCGCCCGCGGACGAGTCATCCACCAGAATACAGTTCTCTACGTTGACGTTCATTGCGTTTGCCGCATGGAACATCAGCGCAGGATCTGGCTTCCAGCGTTGAATATCGTAGCCGCTGAACAATTTTTCCGGGAAGTGGTGCAGCATCTCAAGCTTACCCAGCGAGTGCTGCATTTTGCTGACCGGTCCGTTAGACACCACGCAGATCGGTACCGTCATGGCATCCAGCAGCGCGTTTGCGCCAGCAATGACCTCCAGCTCAGAATCGAACAGCCGTGCGACCTCGGCGCGGTACACCGGTTCCAGATCCGTTTTTGCCAGATCCACACCGTGTTCGGCGTTAATGATGTCGATGATCTCGTACAGCTTCACGCCCTTAAAGCGTTTGAACACCTCGTCGAGATCGAGCGTAATGCCAAATTCCTGGAACATGGCGACATACGCGCGGGAACAAATGACCTCACTGTCGACCAGCGTACCGTCGCAGTCGAAAAATACCGCTTCAATTCCGGACATGCCTTTCCCTTTTTACAAGTTTAACGTTTACGTACTGCAGTTCAACGAGACGCAATCGTTGCCGTATAAGCAAAATCAATGAAAAAAGTATCTCGTAACCGCCACTATTGTCGCATTTTGGTATAGGATAGCGACGAATTTTCCCTCCTTGTTCGGAAATTGATGATGAGTCAACAACACACAACCCAGACATCGGGTCAGGGTCTGCTTGAGCGCGTGTTTAAACTGCGCGAGCACGGCACAACGGCACGCACCGAAGTGATCGCCGGTTTTACCACCTTCCTGACGATGGTCTATATCGTTTTTGTTAACCCACAAATTCTGGGCGTTGCTGGCATGGATACCAGCGCCGTCTTCGTAACCACCTGCCTGATCGCTGCACTTGGCAGCATTCTGATGGGCGTATTCGCTAACCTGCCGGTTGCGCTGGCTCCGGCGATGGGGCTTAACGCATTCTTTGCGTTCGTAGTAGTTCAGGCGATGGGGCTGCCGTGGCAAGTCGGCATGGGCGCTATCTTCTGGGGCGCGGTTGGTCTGCTGCTGCTGACTATTTTCCGCGTGCGTTACTGGATGATTGCTAACATTCCTGTCAGCCTGCGCGTGGGTATCACCAGCGGTATCGGTCTGTTCATCGGTTTGATGGGGCTGAAAAATGCCGGTGTTATCGTCGCTAACCCGGAGACGCTGGTCAGCATCGGTCACCTGACCTCCCATAACGTGCTGCTGGGCGTGCTGGGCTTCTTTATCATCGCGATCCTCGCTTCCCGCAATATTCATGCGGCGGTGCTGGTATCCATCGTAGTGACCACCCTGCTGGGCTGGATGCTGGGTGACGTTCACTATAATGGCATTGTCTCCGCACCACCGAGCGTCTCTACCGTTATTGGTCATGTTGATCTGGCGGGTTCCCTGAATCTGGGCCTGGCGGGGGTGATTTTCTCCTTTATGCTGGTGAACCTGTTTGACTCCTCCGGCACGCTGATCGGCGTGACCGACAAAGCGGGTCTGGCGGATGAGAAAGGTAAATTCCCGCGCATGAAGCAGGCGCTGTTTGTGGACAGCATCTCCTCTGTCAGCGGTGCTTTTATCGGAACCTCTTCTGTTACCGCTTACATTGAGTCCTCTTCCGGTGTCTCCGTAGGGGGCCGTACCGGTCTGACCGCGGTAGTGGTGGGTATTCTGTTCCTGCTGGTGATCTTCCTTTCTCCACTGGCTGGCATGGTTCCACCGTATGCGGCTGCCGGTGCGCTGATTTACGTGGGGGTACTGATGACCTCCAGCCTGTCGCGCGTGAAGTGGGATGATTTAACCGAAGCGGTACCGGCGTTTATTACCGCGGTAATGATGCCGTTCAGTTTCTCTATTACTGAAGGTATCGCGCTGGGCTTTATCTCTTACTGCGTGATGAAGATTGGCACCGGTCGTTTCCGCGACCTCAGCCCGTGCGTCATCATTGTGGCGCTACTGTTTGTGCTGAAGATTGTGTTTATCGACGCCAAATAAACATGTTTGCACCCTCTCCCGTGGGAGAGGGCTGGGGTGAGGGCATCAGCCCGCACCTCACTTAAGCCTTCACCCTCTTGATATAATCCCCAAACGCCGTCAGTTGGCCAGAGAGATGGTCACGCGTGCTCTGATCCACCACTTCACCCGTCTGCGGGTCGACCTTATTCTGAATCACACCACCCATAAATTCCGGCTTGTTCATGACCATTGCATCCAGGAATACCAGGATCTGGCGCAGGTGATACTGGCAGCGCGCACCGCCAATGGCACCCATTGAACTGGTCTGAATCAGCACCGGCTTACCGGAAAGCGGCTGCTCCGGCAGGCGGGATAGCCAGTCAATTGCGTTTTTCAGACCACCCGGAACCGAGTAGTTATACTCTGGCGTCACAATCACCACCCCGTCAGCCTGGCGAATCTGCTCAGCCAGCGCTTCGACGCTCTGCGGAAAGCCTTCTTCCTGCTGCACGTCCGCATCGTAAAGGGGAATGTCACCAATGGACGGCAGGGCGCTAATCTCCATACCCGCCGGAGCCAACTGTGGCAGCGTACGGGCAACCATCCCGTTAAATGAACCTTTGCGCAGGCTTCCCAGTAATGTAACGACTTTCAACGTTTCAGACATGATTACTCCTGTTTCATCATGATGACCCTGAACGGATCAGCTAAGGGTATATGCTTTTTCTGCCGGTAAACTGGTTAATCTCATCAGGCGCGCGGCGGGCTCGTTGGCACGTTCGGGCACATCCGGAAGGCTACTCCATCCCTGTTTACTGTCAAATTCCCAGATTTTCAGCCGTTCAATGGCAGGTGTCACTGCTACAGACCAGATCAGTACGTCCTCAACATCGCTGAGCGCTTCTACCAGCGCGGCTTGCGTGGAGCGCAGGCGTCCGGAGCCCGGCAGGAGTTGCAGCTGACTGGCATCGTCTGACGCGCAACCACAGAGCTTACGAATGCTCTGACGCAAGGTAATAAGCTGAGCCCGGGCTTCAGTGGGATCGTTCTGGTTGCGCACCCACAGCTGTTCATTGCTGGAGAGCGGGTAATCATCATGCGGGCTGGCGCCGTGAAAACCGCGTGTCGCGCGCTGAAGCTCCATATCCAGCCCGCAATCGCCTTCGGTGGTGAGTGCCACGCCAATAATATTGCCCGTATAGGCAATGGAGAAACGCGGCAGCTCCGGGTCGGCAAAGACCGGACGACCTTCAGGTTGGATGATGATGTCCGGCAGCTCACTGGTGCCGTACAGCATAAACAGCAGTTCAGCAAGAAGCGCCCGGGACGCCAAAAAACGCGACCGACGGTGCTCAGGTAGTTTGAGCGCTTCACTGTGACACGCTGAAGAAATTCTGGCCGATACGAGACGACCTTCTGTCAGTATCCCTCTTGCAAAGTGCGTAGCCATTTTTCGCTCCTTGATAATGGTCGTAGTCGGTTAAACGGTTACATCATTATCGCTTAACTCAACTCCTGTTTTAATCAGTAAATGATAGTAAGAAAAGGCTGAGGACCGAACTTTACATTTTCTTAGGCGAAAATTGGATCGCTGACACCCTATAACGCCTTGATGGTCTCGCGTAGCCAGAGGATTTTCGGATTATGGCTGTTCCGTTTATGCCAGATCTGCGTGAAGGGCTGGAGGACCATAAGTAAAAGGATGCAGAGCATGCTACAGCCAATCAGAATCCCGATCAGCATATTGCGCGCAAACGGCGTCAAGAACGAGACCGCCATAATGACCATCGTGGAATACTGCTCGCGATTAAAACCCATGGTTTCCATCAGCAGCACCAGGGAAACGGTTACATAGGTGAGGATCGCCGTCACGCACAGGGTAGCGATCAATAACCGGCTAATAAAAAACGGTTCAGAAACTTTTTGGCCGGATGGCTCTCTTTGAGTACGGCAATCGACTGGACAAGGGTGATTTCCTGGGGGGAAATCACCCTTCAGTAACGGGAGTCACTTACCAATACAGAAGCTCGAGAAGATCCTCCCAAGCAGATCGTCCGACGTAAACTCCCCGGTGATCTCACTCAGATTCTGCTGCGCCAGGCGCAACTCTTCCGCCAGCAATTCCCCCGCCCATGCGCCAATCAGCTGCGCTTTGCCCTGCTCGAGGTGACGTGCCGCCTCTTCCAGCGCCTGCAGGTGGCGACGCCGCGCCAGGAAGCCGCCTTCCATGCTGGTGTCAAAGCCCATGCTCTGCTTGAGATGGTTACGCAGGTCGTCAACGCCCTCGCCAGTGCGGGCCGACAGACGGATAAGTGAGTGACCATTCACATCGCTGATGCCCAGCGTTTCGCCGGTGACGTCTGCTTTGTTACGCACCACGGTGATCGGCAGTTTAGCTGGCAGACGGGCGATAAAGTCTGGCCAGATCTCCGCCGGGTCTACGGCGTCGGTCGTGGTGCCATCTACCATAAACAGCACACGGTCGGCCTGCTCAATCTCCTGCCAGGCGCGCTCGATACCAATACGCTCCACTTCGTCGCTGGCATCACGCAGACCCGCAGTGTCGATGATATGCAACGGCATGCCATCGATGTGAATATGCTCACGCAGCACGTCGCGGGTGGTCCCGGCGATGTCGGTCACGATCGCCGCCTCACGGCCCGCGAGGGCGTTCAGCAGGCTCGATTTCCCGGCGTTTGGACGACCCGCGATGACCACCTTCATCCCTTCACGCAGCAGGCTCCCCTGACGCGCTTCGGCGCGAACGGCATCGAGATCGGCCATCACATCATTGAGCTGGGCTTCAATTTTACCGTCAGAGAGAAAGTCAATTTCTTCATCCGGGAAGTCAATCGCTGCTTCGACGTAGATCCTGAGGTGAGTAAGTGCTTCCACAAGGTGATTTACGCGTGCGGAAAACGCGCCCTGCAACGAGTTCAGAGCAGAGCGAGCCGCCTGTTCAGAGCTGGCGTCGATCAGGTCTGCAATCGCCTCGGCCTGCGCCAGGTCGAGCTTGTCGTTCAGAAAGGCACGTTCGGAGAACTCGCCCGGCTTCGCAATGCGCAGGCCCGGCAGAGTCAGAATACGTTTTAACAGCAGGTCGAGGATGACCGGGCCACCGTGACCCTGCAGCTCCAGCACGTCTTCACCAGTAAAGGAGTTCGGGCCGGGGAACCACAGCGCAATGCCCTGGTCCAGTGGGGTACCGTCGTTGTCTTTAAACGGCAGATAATCAGCGTAGCGCGGCTTTGGCAGTTTACCCAGCACCGCTTCAGCGACCTCGCGCGCCTTCAGGCCGGAGATACGCAAAATGCCTACACCACCGCGTCCCGGTGGGGTTGCCTGGGCGACGATAGTGTCGTTATGGCTCATGGTTGCTCTCGTTCAATACAAATAAAAAAGGCGGTCAATCGACCGCCCTTATTTTAGCGTTAACTTACCGAATCAGGACTTTTTCTTTTCGCGGCTATGCAGGCCACGTTTTTCCAGACCACGGTAAATCAGCTGCTGCTGGATGATGGTCACCAGGTTGCTGACGATATAGTACAGCACCAGACCTGACGGGAACCACAGGAAGAACACGGTGAAGATGACCGGCATAAAGGTCATGATCTTCTGCTGCATCGGGTCGGTCACGGTGGTCGGAGACATCTTCTGGATGAAGAACATCGTCACGCCCATCAGGATCGGCAGGATGTAGTACGGGTCCTGTGCGGACAGGTCATGGATCCACAGCGCGAACGGCGCATGGCGCAGCTCAACGGAACCCATCAGCATGTAGTACAGCGCAAGGAAGATTGGCATCTGAATCAGCAGCGGGAAGCAGCCACCCAGCGGGTTCACTTTCTCTGCTTTATACAGGGCCATCATCTCCTGGCTCTGACGCTGTTTGTCATCGCCCAGACGCTCGCGCATTGCCTGAATCTTCGGCTGCAGCATACGCATCTTCGCCATGGAGGTGTACTGCGCTTTGGTCAGCGGGTACATGATGCCACGTACGATGAAGGTGATAACGATGATGGAGAAGCCCCAGTTACCCAGGAAGCTGTGGATGAACTTCAGCAGCTTGAACAGCGGCTGAGAGATGAACCACAACCAGCCGTAGTCAACGGTCAGATCCAGGTGCGGTGCAACAGCAGCCATTTTGTCCTGGATTTCCGGGCCGACCCACAGGGTGCTTGCCAGCTTACCGGTTTGACCCGGCTGAACCAGAACCGGCTGAGATTTGTAGCCGATAGCCGCAATACCGTTGCCCAGATTCGCGGTGTAGAAGTTATTGGTACCGTCGTTATTTGGGATCCATGCCGTTGCGAAATACTGCTGCAACATTGCCACCCAACCGCCTTTGGAGCTGACGTTCAGGTTTTCGTTATCGGCAATGGTGTCGAATTTGTATTTCTCATACTTCGCGTCAGGCGTGGAGTATGCCGCGCCACGGAAGGTATGCAGCGCAAAGTTGCTGCTTCCGGTGTCACGGTGAGACGGCAGATTGATGGACTGCTTCAGCTGACCAAAGGTCGATACTTCAAGCGGTTTCGCACCGGCGTTCTGTACGCTGTAGCCCACGTTCACTGCATATTCACCGCGTTTCAGGGTGAAGGTTTTAGTGAAGGTGTTGCCTGCCGCGTCGGTGTAGGTCATCGGAATAACGAGTTCGTTCTGGCCATCAGCCAGTACAAAGGTGTCGTTTTCGACGTTGTACAGTGGACGCGCACCGTTAGCCGGGTTATCCGGGCCATCACGACCGGTCAGGCCGCTCTGCGCCTGGTAGATAAACTCTGGCGTGGTTTCCAGTAACTGGAACGGCTCGGTAGACTTCAGCTCTTTCGGGTAGGTCAACAGCAGCGCCTGCTCAACATCACCACCACGGGTGTTGATAGTCAGCTCAAGCACATCGGTCTTAACCGTAATCTGTTTCCCCTGGCCACTGGCCGGTACGCCCTGGTCGGCGGCACTCCCCTGGCTGCTCGTTGTCTGCGTGGTCTGCTGCTGGGGTTGAGGATTTTTATCCTGCTCCCATGCCTGCCAGATCATGAAAGACACGAACAACAAAGCGATGATAAGAAGATTGCGTTGCGAATCCATCGTTAGTGTTCTCTGGTATCAAAGGGTCCTGGGGGGACGGGGTCGTCTCCACCTGGGTGTAAAGGGTGGCATTTTAATACGCGTTTCACCGTCAACCAACTGCCTTTTATCACTCCAAACCTGCGCAATGCCTCAATTCCGTAGCTTGAGCATGTTGGCGTGAAACGGCAGTGTGGCCCGAGTAGCGGACTAATCAGGCGTTGATAGACCCGAATGAGGGCTATCAGGACCCGCGAGCCAGGCGACAGTGGCGGCGCCATAATTTTTCCAACGCTTCCGAGAGAGCACGGTTATCGAGGTCGGCAACCCCTTTTTTCGCCACCACCACGAAATCCATAGAAGGCAGTTCGTGCTGACGTAAACGGAAGCTTTCACGCGTCAGACGTTTAATCCGGTTGCGTTCATGCGCACGCTTAACGTTTTTCTTGGCGACAGTAAGACCGATGCGGGGATGCCCCAGCGAATTTTGGCGGCCGAGGATGGTGATTTGCGGCGTGCCAGCCCGTAGTGGCTGCTGGAAGACGAAAGTGAAATGAGCGGGAGTTAACAAACGTAACTCCCTGGGAAATGCTAGCTTAACCACTCAGGGGTTAGCTTTATTACTTGGAAACGGTCAGACGAGCGCGGCCTTTAGCACGACGACGTGCCAGAACCTGACGACCATTTTTAGTAGCCATACGAGCACGGAAGCCGTGAGAACGGTTGCGCTTCAGTACAGACGGTTGAAAAGTGCGTTTCATGGCGATTTCTACCTAAACTTGAATAAATTCACTGACTTTTGCGTATACCCGAACGAGATTCGAACGACTAACGCCTCAGCGTGGGTGATTAAAGAGGCCGGATTGTAATAATTGTACACTCCGGAGTCAATTCTCTTTCCTTATTTCCCGCGTATTTCCGCACGATTTCGCGTGGAAAATGAGCAACGGACGACGCAGGAAGAAGAGCATCACGCGCCGGGTCGAGGATTATACGGTCTCATCAACAAAGCGCAAGGATCGTCCTGGATCTTCGTTAGATCATTTAAGCAAAAAATAGTCTGTTCTCATTAAATTTTCCAATATGCGGGCTAAATCGTGGGGCACTCCCGCCAGGATCGTTTACACTTACCCGGTTTCGGATCTTCCTGTGGATAAATCGGGAAGAATCTGTGAGAAACAGAAGATCTCTGGCTCAGTTTAGGCTATGATCCGCGGTCCCGATCGGGATCCAGCGATCCTGGCCGGGCATAAACACAATATCGTTCAGGTTGTTTCAACGATGGCGTGTATAACCGCAGATAGCGGTTCGCACATCCCCCTCATTGGGTCATGTCGATGTGCGCCAACAATCATGAATATTCAATAGTTTTCTTTTATTGTTCGAGTGGAGTCCGCCGTGTCACTTTCGCTTTGGCAGCAGTGTCTTGCCCGATTGCAGGATGAGTTACCAGCCACAGAATTCAGTATGTGGATCCGCCCGTTGCAGGCGGAACTGAGCGATAACACGCTGGCTTTGTATGCGCCAAACCGTTTTGTGCTCGATTGGGTAAGGGACAAGTACCTTAATAACATCAATGGACTGCTGAATGATTTCTGCGGGTCAGATGCCCCGCAGCTGCGCTTTGAAGTGGGCACAAAGCCGGTCACCCAGACGGTGCGCGAAACCGTAAACGTGGCAGCGCCTGCTCAGGCGGCACCCGCTCCGGCTCCTCGCGTTGCTCCTGCTGCACGTCCGGGTTGGGATAATGTGCCTGCCCCGGCAGAACCGACCTACCGCTCTAACGTTAACGTCAAACACACCTTCGATAACTTCGTGGAAGGTAAATCGAACCAGCTGGCACGCGCGGCGGCTCGCCAGGTGGCAGACAACCCCGGTGGAGCCTATAACCCGCTGTTCCTCTATGGCGGCACGGGTCTGGGTAAAACGCACCTTCTGCACGCGGTGGGTAACGGCATTATGGCGCGCAAGCCAAATGCGAAAGTGGTGTATATGCACTCCGAGCGCTTCGTTCAGGACATGGTAAAGGCCCTGCAAAACAATGCGATCGAAGAGTTTAAACGCTATTATCGTTCTGTTGATGCGCTGCTGATCGATGACATTCAGTTCTTTGCGAATAAAGAACGATCGCAGGAGGAGTTTTTCCACACCTTCAATGCGCTGCTGGAAGGTAACCAGCAGATCATTTTGACCTCGGATCGTTATCCAAAAGAGATCAACGGTGTGGAAGATCGTCTGAAATCCCGCTTCGGCTGGGGCCTGACCGTGGCGATCGAGCCGCCGGAACTGGAAACCCGCGTCGCGATCCTGATGAAAAAAGCCGATGAGAACGACATTCGCCTGCCGGGTGAAGTGGCGTTCTTTATTGCCAAGCGTCTGCGTTCCAACGTTCGTGAGCTGGAAGGGGCGCTGAACCGCGTCATCGCCAATGCCAACTTTACCGGCCGCGCGATCACCATCGATTTTGTGCGTGAAGCGCTGCGCGATCTGCTGGCACTGCAGGAAAAACTGGTCACTATCGACAACATTCAGAAGACGGTGGCCGAGTACTACAAAATCAAAGTGGCAGATTTACTGTCTAAACGTCGTTCCCGCTCGGTGGCGCGCCCGCGTCAGATGGCGATGGCGCTGGCAAAGGAGTTAACCAACCACAGTCTGCCGGAGATCGGCGATGCGTTTGGTGGCCGTGACCATACGACCGTGCTGCACGCTTGTCGCAAGATTGAGCAGTTACGCGAAGAAAGCCACGACATAAAAGAAGATTTTTCCAATTTAATCAGAACATTATCATCGTGACGCTATGAAATTTACCGTTGAACGTGAACATTTATTAAAACCGCTGCAACAGGTGAGTGGCCCATTAGGTGGCCGCCCAACGCTGCCTATTCTCGGAAACCTGCTGCTTCAGGTCGCGGACGGTACGCTGTCGCTGACCGGCACAGACCTGGAAATGGAAATGATCGCGCGCGTTACGCTGACTCAGCCGCATGACGCAGGCGCGACCACGGTTCCGGCACGTAAATTCTTTGATATCTGCCGCGGGCTGCCGGAAGGCGCAGAGATCGCGGTGCAGCTGGAAGGCGACCGCATGCTGGTGCGTTCTGGCCGCAGCCGTTTCTCCCTCTCCACGCTGCCTGCTGCGGACTTCCCGAACCTGGACGACTGGCAAAGTGAAGTCGAATTCACCCTGCCGCAGGCGACGATGAAGCGTCTGATTGAAGCCACGCAGTTCTCTATGGCGCACCAGGACGTTCGTTACTATTTAAACGGCATGCTGTTCGAAACCGAAGGGGAAGAGCTGCGTACCGTGGCCACCGACGGCCACCGTCTGGCGGTCTGTTCCATGCCAATTGGCGACTCACTACCAAACCATTCGGTGATTGTGCCGCGTAAAGGCGTAATTGAGCTGATGCGTATGCTCGACGGTGGCGACACGCCGCTGCGCGTGCAGATCGGCAGCAACAACATCCGCGCTCACGTGGGCGATTTTGTCTTCACATCCAAGCTGGTTGACGGTCGTTTCCCGGATTATCGCCGCGTATTGCCGAAGAACCCGGACAAAACGCTGGAAGCGGGTTGCGATAGCCTCAAGCAGGCGTTTGCCCGCGCGGCCATTCTCTCGAACGAGAAATTCCGCGGTGTGCGCCTGTACGTAAGTGAAAACCAGATCAAAATCACCGCCAACAACCCGGAGCAGGAAGAGGCAGAAGAGATTCTGGACGTCACCTACGCCGGGGCAGAGATGGAAATCGGGTTTAACGTCAGCTACGTGCTGGACGTGCTGAATGCACTGAAATGCGAGAACGTTCGCATTCTGCTGACTGACTCCGTTTCGAGCGTACAGATTGAAGATGCCGCATCACAGTCGGCTGCGTATGTTGTTATGCCAATGAGACTGTAATGTCGCTCACCCGTCTGTTGATCCGCGACTTTCGCAATATCGAAAGCGCGGATCTCGCTTTATCCCCTGGCTTTAACTTCCTGGTTGGCGCAAACGGCAGCGGCAAAACCAGCGTGCTTGAAGCCATCTATACGCTCGGCCATGGCCGGGCGTTTCGCAGTTTGCAGATTGGTCGCGTGATTCGCCACGAACAGGAATCCTTTGTCCTGCACGGGCGTTTGCAGGGTGAGGAGCGGGAAACCGCCATTGGCCTGACCAAAGACAAGCAGGGCGACAGCAAGGTGCGCATCGACGGTACCGACGGCCACAAAGTGGCGGAGCTGGCGCTGCTGATGCCGATGCAGCTGATCACGCCGGAGGGGTTTACTTTACTCAACGGCGGCCCCAAATACAGAAGAGCGTTCCTCGACTGGGGATGCTTTCACAACGAAGCCGGTTTCTTTAACGCCTGGAGCAACCTGAAGCGTCTGCTTAAGCAGCGTAACGCCGCATTGCGCCAGGTCACGCGCTACGCCCAGCTGCGCCCGTGGGACATGGAATTAATTCCTCTTGCGGAACAAATCAGCCGCTGGCGTGCCGAATACAGCGCAGGCATCGCCGAAGATATGGCCGACACCTGCAAACAGTTTTTACCTGAATTTTCTCTCACCTTCTCCTTCCAGCGCGGCTGGGAAAAAGAGACGGATTATGCCGAGGTGCTGGAGAGAAACTTCGAGCGCGACCGTATGTTGACCTACACCGCGCACGGCCCGCACAAGGCGGATTTCCGCATTCGTGCTGACGGCGCGCCGGTAGAAGACACCCTGTCGCGCGGGCAGCTCAAGCTCCTGATGTGCGCGCTGCGCCTGGCGCAGGGGGAGTTCCTCACCCGCGAAAGCGGGCGACGCTGCCTGTACCTGATAGATGATTTTGCCTCGGAACTTGACGACGCGCGGCGCGGGCTGCTTGCCAGCCGCTTAAAAGCCACGCAGTCGCAGGTTTTCGTCAGCGCTATCAGCGCTGAACACGTTATGGACATGTCGGACGAAAATTCGAAGATGTTTACCGTGGAAAAGGGTAAAATAACGGATTAACCCAAGTTGAAATGAGCGAGAAACGTTGATGTCGAATTCTTATGACTCCTCCAGTATCAAAGTCCTGAAAGGGCTGGATGCGGTGCGTAAGCGCCCGGGTATGTATATCGGCGATACGGATGACGGCACCGGTCTGCACCACATGGTATTCGAGGTGGTAGATAACGCTATCGACGAAGCGCTCGCGGGTCACTGTAAAGACATTATCGTCACCATCCACGCCGATAACTCCGTTTCCGTACAGGATGACGGCCGTGGTATCCCGACCGGTATCCACCCGGAAGAGGGCGTGTCTGCTGCAGAAGTGATCATGACCGTTCTGCACGCAGGCGGTAAATTTGACGATAACTCCTATAAAGTCTCCGGCGGCCTGCACGGCGTAGGTGTTTCCGTGGTAAACGCCCTGTCGCAGAAACTGGAACTGGTTATCCAGCGCGAAGGCAAAATTCACCGCCAGATCTATCAGCACGGCGTGCCTGAAGCGCCGCTGGCCGTGACCGGCGATACCGAAAAAACCGGTACCATGGTGCGTTTCTGGCCGAGCCTCGAAACCTTCACCAACGTCACCGAGTTCGAGTACGACATCCTGGCAAAACGCCTGCGTGAACTGTCGTTCCTGAACTCCGGCGTCTCAATTCGTCTGCGTGACAAACGCGACAACAAAGAAGACCACTTCCACTATGAAGGTGGTATCAAAGCGTTCGTTGAATACCTGAACAAGAACAAAACGCCAATTCACCCAAATATCTTCTATTTCTCTACGGAAAAAGACGGTATCGGCGTGGAAGTGGCTCTGCAGTGGAACGACGGTTTCCAGGAAAACATCTACTGCTTCACCAACAACATTCCACAGCGTGACGGTGGTACGCACCTTGCGGGCTTCCGTGCGGCGATGACCCGTACCCTGAACGCCTACATGGACAAAGAAGGCTACAGCAAAAAAGCGAAAGTCAGCGCCACCGGTGATGACGCCCGTGAAGGCCTGATTGCTGTTGTCTCCGTGAAAGTGCCGGATCCGAAGTTCTCCTCACAGACCAAAGACAAGCTGGTCTCCTCTGAGGTGAAATCGGCGGTTGAACAGCAGATGAACGAACTGCTGAGCGACTACCTGCAGGAAAACCCGAACGACGCGAAAATTGTTGTTGGTAAAATTATCGATGCGGCGCGTGCCCGTGAAGCGGCGCGTAAAGCCCGTGAAATGACCCGCCGTAAAGGCGCGCTGGACTTAGCGGGTCTGCCGGGCAAACTGGCTGACTGCCAGGAACGCGACCCGGCGCTGTCCGAACTGTACCTTGTGGAAGGGGACTCCGCGGGCGGTTCTGCGAAGCAGGGCCGTAACCGTAAGAACCAGGCCATCCTGCCGTTGAAAGGTAAAATCCTCAACGTTGAGAAAGCGCGTTTCGACAAAATGCTCTCTTCTCAGGAAGTGGCGACGCTGATCACCGCGCTGGGCTGCGGCATTGGTCGTGACGAATACAACCCGGACAAGCTGCGCTATCACAGCATCATCATCATGACCGATGCGGACGTCGACGGCTCGCACATCCGTACGCTGCTGTTGACCTTCTTCTACCGTCAGATGCCGGAAATCGTTGAACGCGGCCACGTCTATATTGCACAGCCGCCGCTGTACAAAGTGAAGAAAGGCAAACAGGAACAGTACATCAAAGATGACGACGCGATGGATCAGTACCAAATCGCGATCGCACTTGATGGTGCGACCCTGCATGCGAACTCCAGCGCTCCGGCACTGGCAGGTGAGCCGCTGGAGCGTCTGGTGTCTGAGTTCAACGCCACGCAGAAAATGATTGGTCGTATGGAGCGTCGCTATCCAAAAGCGCTGCTGAAGGAGCTGATCTATCAGCCAACCCTGACTGAAGCCGATCTGAGCAACGAGCAGGCGGTGACCCGCTGGGTGAACGCGCTGGTGAGCGAGCTGAACGAGAAAGAGCAGCACGGTAGCCAGTGGAAGTTCGACGTTCAGCAGAACGCGGCGCAGCAGTTTGAGCCGATTATTCGCGTGCGTACCCACGGCGTCGATACCGATTACCCGCTGGAGCACGAGTTTGTGACCGGCCCGGAATACCGTCGTATCTGCACTCTTGGCGAGAAGCTGCGTGGTCTGATTGAAGATGATGCGTTCATCGAACGTGGCGAACGTCGCCAGCCGGTGGCCAGCTTCGAACAGGCGCTGGAATGGCTGGTGAAAGAGTCCCGTCGCGGCCTCTCTATCCAGCGTTATAAAGGTCTGGGCGAAATGAACCCGGATCAGCTGTGGGAAACCACCATGGATCCGGAAAGCCGTCGCATGCTGCGCGTTACGGTTAAAGACGCGATTGCTGCCGACCAGTTGTTCACGACCCTGATGGGCGATGCGGTTGAACCTCGTCGTGCCTTCATCGAAGAGAACGCACTGAAAGCGGCGAATATCGATATTTAATCGTTGTTATACAGCACGACTCAGGCCGCGCATTTAGCGCGGCTTTTTTTGGGCGCAGGCATATCCAGCGACAGCACTGACGGTAAACGGCTGGCAAGCGTATCGATGGCAATTCTGACTCTGAGTGGCAGATGCGGCGTCTGTTGCCAGACTGCATGAACGTCGAAGCGTACGTCCGGCGCCTGCTTTAAAAGCGGGATGAGTTTCCCCTGCTGTATTTCTCTGCGGGCCATCCAGCAGGGCAACCATGCAATGCCGTGTCCTGCCAGCGCTGCGTCGCAAATCACCTGCAAATCATCCATATTGAGGGATGAGCGGGGAGTAAAGGTGTGCGATCTCCCTTCGTTATCCATCAGCTGCCAGGGTAACACTCTGCCTGCTCGCAGATAGTTAATGGCAGTATGGTGGGGTAAATCAGCAACGGTGTCTGGCTGACCGCTTTTTTGCAGATATTCTGGCGCAGCACACAGCACCATGCGGTGTTCTCCCAGCCTTCTGGCGACCAGAACGCTACTGTCCTGCAACGTGCCGTTGCGCACCGCCATATCAAACCCTTCCTCTACGAGATCCACCACGCGGTCGCTGAATGACATTTCCAGTTCAAGACCGGGATGTTCCTGCGCCAGTTCTATCAGCAGTGGCGCGACACACTGGCGACCAAACAGCACCGGCATGGCCACACGCAGGCGGCCGCTGATCTGCTGCTTCCCCGTTTCCAGCAGCGATTCCGCGCCCCTAATCTCCTCCAGCGCGCGCAGGCAGCGCTCGTAAAAAAGCGCCCCGTTATCGGTCAGGCTTTGGCTGCGGGTGGTGCGGTGAAACAGACGGACTCCCAGCCGCTCTTCCAGGCGAGCGATACTTTTCCCCACCGCGGAGCGCGACAAATGCAGGCGGATCGCGGCCTGCGCAAAACTGCCCGCCTCCACGGCGGCCACGAAAACGGGAATATCCTTCAGCGTACTGGTCATGGATTGTTTCCATTATGGCGTCAATAGTGGGAAAAGTTATCGCCACTGGCAACAAGGAGTCAACGGTAGACTGTCGATACTGAAGCTTATTTAACGGCAGGAGAAAAACGATGGCAGAGACAATGCAACGCTGGTCAATGAACGCTCTCGGACGGGAGAATCTTAAACTCACCCAGGAACCTGTTCCGAAGCCAGGTCCAGGCGAAGTGCGCGTGCGGGTGAATGCCGTTGCGCTCAACTATCGCGATAAAATGGTTATTGAAGGCATGATGCCGATCCCGCTTTCCTTCCCGTTCACACCGGCGTCTGACATGGCCGGCGTGGTGGACAGCATTGGTGAAGGCGTGACGCGTTTTCAACCCGGCGCTCGCGTCATCTCGACGTTCTTCCCGGAGTGGATCGACGGCAGGCCGCAGGCGGATGCCCGTCATTTGCCCTATAAAACGAGCGGAGGGTACTTCCCGGGGATGCTGGCTGAGTACGTGATCGTGAATGAAAACGGGCTGGTGGCCGCTCCGGAAACCCTGGATGACGTTGAGGCCAGCACATTACCTTGTGCAGGGCTAACCGCCTGGTTTGCGCTGGTGGAGCGCGGGAACTTGCGAGCCGGACAATCGGTGCTGGTACAAGGCACCGGCGGGGTGGCGATTTTCGCACTGCAAATTGCAAAAGCACTCGGTGCAGAGGTTTACGTGACCTCGGGGAGTGATGAAAAGCTGGCGCGGGCCAAAAAACTGGGAGCCGATCGGGGTATCAACCGGCTGAAAGGCGACTGGGCTGAAGCGCTTTTAACGCTGACTCAGGATCGCGGCATTGACCACATAATTGAAACCGTGGGGGGAGAAAACCTGCAGCACTCCCTGCGTGCCGTTGCCGTTCATGGACGCATCTCGGTGATTGGCGTGCTGGCCGGGAGCGAGATTACGCTATCAGCGGGTGAGTTGTTGCTGAAATCCCCGGTTATTCAGGGGATTGGTGTCGGGCATCGCCGTGCGCTGGAAGAGTTTGTCCGCGCCGTGGAGGTGACAGGGCTGAAACCGGTCATTGAGCAGCGCTACCGTTTTGACCAGCTGGAGCAGGCGCTGGAACACCTCGATCGCGGCGCGTTTGGTAAAATCGTCCTCACCCGCGAGTGAGTCAACGTTCCCCGGGATTGCGGAAAAAGGGGTTTTCTGTTGCGCAATGTAGCTCTATTTTTGTGTGCTTAATCGCGTTAGCATGAGGTAGCACTCATTTATCCCGGGGACCTCATGGCTATCAAACTCATTGCAATCGATATGGACGGCACGCTGCTGCTGCCAGACCACACTATCTCTCCAGCCGTTAAAAACGCAATCGCCGCGGCGCGCGCAAAGGGCGTGAATGTGGTACTGACCACCGGGCGTCCGTATGCGGGCGTGCACAGCTACCTCAAAGAGCTACACATGAATCAGCCGGGTGATTACTGCATCACCTATAACGGCGCGCTGGTGCAGAAAGCCGCGGACGGCAGCACGGTTGCGCAAACCGCGCTGAATTATGATGACTATCTGTTCCTGGAAAAACTGTCCCGTGAAGTCGGGTCCCACTTCCACGCGCTCGATCGTACAACGCTCTACACCGCTAACCGCGACATCAGCTATTACACCGTGCACGAATCGTATGTCGCTACCATTCCGCTGGTGTTCTGTGAAGCAGAAAAAATGGATCCGAACACTCAGTTCCTGAAAGTGATGATGATCGATGAGCCAGAGATCCTCGATAAAGCCATTGCGCGCATCCCGGCGGAGGTCAAAGAGAAATACACCGTGCTGAAAAGCGCACCGTACTTCCTCGAAATCCTCGATAAACGCGTCAATAAGGGCACCGGCGTGAAGTCGCTTGCCGACGCGCTGGGCATTAAGCCTGAAGAGATCATGGCCCTGGGCGATCAGGAAAACGACATCGCAATGATTGAATACGCGGGTATGGGCGTGGCGATGGAAAACGCCATCCCGTCAGTGAAAGAAGTGGCGAACTTCGTCACCAAATCTAACCTGGAAGACGGCGTGGCTTACGCGATTGAGAAATTTGTCCTGTCTTAGCAGTCGCCCTTAATCATCAGCCTCGGTTATCAACCGGGGCTTTTTTTGGCTCTGAATTTATTGAATTGTTCTTTTTGTGATCTGGATTGTAGTACAACATTAACTGATTGTACTACATTGTCACCACGGCAAAGGCGAAAGGCCTCACGTTTGTACTGCAAAAGTGAGGCGAAATTCAGCGGTCGCGGTAAAGTAGTGATGGACTTACAGAGCACAAGGACTCTCCATGACTCTCAATAAAACCGATCGCATTGTCATCACGCTGGGTACACAGATTGTGGGTGGCAAATATGTTCCCGGCTCGCCGCTGCCGGCAGAGGCAGAACTGTGTGAGGAGTTTGAAACCTCCCGCAACATCATCCGGGAAGTGTTCCGCTCGCTGATGGCGAAGCGGCTGATTGAAATGAAACGCTATCGCGGCGCGTTTGTTGCTCCGCGTAACCAGTGGAACTACCTCGATACCGATGTTCTGCAGTGGGTACTGGAAAACGATTACGACCCGCGGCTGATTGGCGCCATGAGCGAGGTACGAAACCTGGTAGAACCGGCTATCGCCCGCTGGGCGGCAGAGCGTGCCACCTCAGGTGACCTGGCGCAGATTGAGTCGGCGCTGAACGACATGATCGCCAATAACCAGAATCGTGAGGCATTTAACGAGGCGGATATTCGCTACCACGAGGCGGTACTGCAGTCGGTGCATAACCCGGTGTTACAGCAGCTTAGCGTGGCGATCAGCTCGCTACAGCGAGCAGTATTTGAACGTACCTGGATGGGTGATGAGGCCAATATGCCAAAAACGCTCCAGGAACATAAAGCGCTGTTCGATGCGATACGGCATCAGGACGGCGATGCGGCAGAGCAGGCGGCGCTCACCATGATTGCCAGCTCAACACGAAGGCTGAAGGAAATCACATGACATCACGCTACATCGCAATTGACTGGGGATCGACCAATCTGCGCGCCTGGCTGTACCAGGGCGAGCAGTGCCTGGAGAGCAGGCAATCAGAAGCAGGCGTGACGCGTCTGAACGGAAAATCCCCCGAGGCGGTGTTAGCAGAGGTCACACAAAACTGGCGCGACAGCGCCACGCCCGTGGTGATGGCGGGGATGGTGGGCAGCAACGTGGGCTGGAAAATCGCGCCTTATCTGCCTGTTCCTGTCTCTTTCTCCGCCATTGGCAAGCAGTTAACGTCCGTTGGCGACAATATCTGGATTGTTCCCGGTTTGTGCGTCTCGCGCGACGATAACCATAACGTGATGCGCGGTGAAGAGACACAGCTGCTCGGTGCGCGCACGCTTTCTCCTTCTTCTGTCTACGTCATGCCCGGCACGCACTGCAAGTGGGTCCAGGCAGATGCAGAGCATATCCACGATTTTCGCACCGTGATGACCGGCGAATTGCACCATTTGCTGCTTAATCATTCGCTGTTGGGGGCCGGTTTACCGGAGCAGGTTCCGTCGCCGGAAGCGTTTGCTGCTGGCCTTGATCGTGGGATCGCTTCTCCTGATGTTTTGCCGCAACTTTTTGAAGTTCGCGCCTCACACGTGCTGGGAAATCTCCCGCGCGAGCAGGTCAGCGAGTTTCTTTCTGGCCTGCTGATTGGCGCAGAAGTCGCCAGCATGCGTGAGTTCGTCGGGTGCGAGCAGGCTGTCACGATTGTCGCTGGTGCAGCGCTGACGTCGCGCTACGAGCAGGCGTTTCGCGCGATTGGCCGTGAAGTATCAACGGTATCCGGCGACACGGCATTTCAGGCAGGAATAAGGAGCATCGCTCATGCAGTGGCAAACTAGTCTTCCCCTTATCGCAATCTTGCGCGGCATTACCCCCGACGAGGCGCTGGCGCACGTCGGTGCCGTGATCGACGCCGGATTCGACGCGGTGGAAATCCCGCTCAACTCCCCCGAATGGGAAAAAAGTATTCCGACAGTGGTGGAGGCCTTTGGTGATAAAGCGCTGATTGGCGCAGGAACCGTCTTGCAGCCGGAGCAGGTGGAGAGGCTGGCAAAGATGGGCTGCAAGCTCATCGTCACCCCCAACATCAACCCCGAGGTGATCCGCCGCGCGGTGAGCCATGGGATGACCGTGTGTCCAGGATGCGCGACGGCAACCGAAGCCTTTACCGCCCTCGATGCGGGTGCACAGTCGCTCAAAATTTTCCCGTCGTCGGCCTTTGGTCCGGATTACATCAAAGCACTGAAAGCGGTCTTGCCCGCCAGCGTGCCGGTCTTTGCCGTGGGCGGCGTGACGCCAGAAAACCTGGCGCAGTGGATTAACGCCGGTTGTGTGGGCGCGGGGCTGGGCAGCGATCTCTATCGCGCCGGACAGTCCGTTGAGCGTACCGCGCAGCAGGCGGCAGCATTTGTGAAAGCGTATCGAGAGGCAGTGCAATGAAAATAACCAAACTCACCACGTACCGTTTACCCCCGCGCTGGATGTTCCTGA
Source organism: Enterobacter cloacae complex sp. 2022EL-00981 (assembly GCF_028737495.1). NCBI lineage: Bacteria > Pseudomonadati > Pseudomonadota > Gammaproteobacteria > Enterobacterales > Enterobacteriaceae > Enterobacter > Enterobacter cloacae complex sp. 2022EL-00981. The sequence goes on along the minus strand of NZ_JAQZRK010000005.1, from coordinate 192,044 downwards.
AAATTGAAACCGATGAAGGCGTGGTTGGCTGGGGCGAGCCGGTGATAGAAGGGCGCGCACGCACCGTGGAGGCCGCGGTGCATGAGCTGGGGGAATACCTGATTGGTCAGGATCCGGCACGCATTAACGACCTGTGGCAGGTGATGTACCGGGCGGGCTTTTATCGCGGTGGCCCAATCCTGATGAGCGCCATCGCCGGTATTGACCAGGCGCTGTGGGATATCAAAGGCAAAGTGCTGAATGCCCCGGTCTGGCAGCTGATGGGCGGCCTGGTACGCGACAAAATCAAAGCCTACAGCTGGGTGGGTGGCGACCGCCCTGCGGAAGTGATCGACGGCATTACGCAGCTGCGCAATATCGGCTTCGATACTTTTAAGCTTAACGGCTGTGAAGAGATGGGCGTGATTGACAACTCGCGCGCGGTGGACCGGGCGGTGAATACCGTGGCGCAAATCCGTGAAGCTTTCGGTAACGAGATTGAGTTTGGTCTGGACTTCCACGGACGCGTCAGTGCGCCAATGGCCAAAGTGCTGATTAAAGAGCTGGAGCCCTATCGTCCGCTGTTTATTGAAGAGCCCGTCCTGGCCGAGCAGGCGGAGTACTATCCGAAACTGGCTGAACAGACCCATATTCCTATCGCCGCAGGTGAGCGTATGTTCTCGCGCTTCGAGTTCAAACGCGTGCTGGAAGCTGGCGGTATTGCGATCCTGCAACCGGATCTCTCCCATGCGGGCGGTATCACCGAATGCTACAAAATTGCCGGGATGGCAGAAGCCTACGATGTGGCGCTGGCACCGCACTGTCCGCTGGGGCCCGTCGCGCTGGCGGCCTGCCTGCACGTGGATTTTGTCTCCCGCAATGCCGTGTTCCAGGAACAGAGCATGGGTATTCACTATAACAAGGGCGCGGAATTGCTCGACTTTGTGAAAAACAAAGAAGACTTCAGCATGGAAGGCGGTTTCTTCAAACCATTAATGAAGCCGGGCCTTGGCGTAGACATTGACGAAGCCAAAGTCATTGAGCTCAGTAAAAATGCGCCGGACTGGCGTAACCCGCTGTGGCGCCATGAGGACGGCTCCGTAGCCGAGTGGTAAATCGCCGGATGGCGCTACGCTTATCCGGACTACTCTCTCGTAGGCCCGGTAAGCGTAGCGCCACCGGGCAAAAAAAACGTACATAGAAAAAATATAACCCTCTGTAAATTACAGGGCATGGTGAGCGGCTTCGCTATGCCCAAAATCTGGAGACAGATTGCGATGGATATTCCAGTTACTGCTACAAAGACCGGGCGTCGCCGCTACCTGACGCTAATCATGATCTTTATTACCGTGGTCATTTGCTATGTTGACCGCGCCAACCTTGCCGTGGCCTCGGCCCATATTCAGGAAGAGTTTGGGATCACCAAGGCGGAAATGGGCTACGTCTTCTCGGCGTTTGCCTGGCTCTATACGCTCTGCCAGATCCCGGGCGGCTGGTTCCTCGACCGAGTGGGGTCGCGTCTGACCTACTTCATCGCCATTTTAGGCTGGTCCGTGGCGACCCTGTTCCAGGGCTTCGCGACCGGGCTGATGTCGCTGATTGGCCTGCGTGCTATCACCGGCGTTTTCGAGGCACCCGCGTTCCCCACCAACAACCGTATGGTCACCAGTTGGTTCCCGGAGCATGAACGTGCCTCTGCGGTGGGCTTTTACACCTCCGGGCAGTTTGTCGGCCTGGCGTTCCTGACCCCGCTGTTAATCTGGATCCAGGAGCTGCTAAGCTGGCACTGGGTGTTTATCGTCACTGGTGGGATCGGCATTATCTGGTCCCTGATCTGGTTCAAGGTCTATCAACCGCCGCGTCTGACAAAAAATATCACCAAAGCGGAACTGGACTACATCCGCGACGGTGGCGGCCTGGTAGACGGCGATGCGCCAGTGAAAAAAGAGGCGCGTCAGCCGCTGACCCGCGCGGACTGGAAGCTGGTCTTCCATCGTAAGCTGGTGGGGGTTTATCTCGGTCAGTTTGCGGTTACGTCGACGCTGTGGTTCTTCCTGACCTGGTTCCCGAATTACCTCACCCAGGAAAAGGGGATTACCGCGCTGAAGGCGGGCTTTATGACCACCGTGCCGTTCCTTGCCGCATTCTTTGGCGTGCTGCTCTCGGGCTGGCTGGCGGATAAGCTGGTCAAAAAAGGCGTCTCATTAGGTGTTGCGCGTAAAACGCCGATTATCTGCGGGCTGCTGATCTCAACCTGTATCATGGGCGCCAACTACACCAACGATCCGGTGTGGATTATGACCCTGATGGCGCTCGCGTTCTTCGGCAACGGTTTTGCCTCTATCACCTGGTCGCTGGTGTCGTCTCTGGCGCCGATGCGTCTGATTGGCCTGACCGGTGGTGTGTTCAACTTCGTCGGTGGACTCGGCGGGATCACTGTGCCGCTGGTCATCGGTTACCTGGCGCAGGACTACGGCTTTGGCCCGGCTCTGGTCTACATCTCCGCCGTGGCGTTGATTGGCGCGCTCTCCTACATCCTGCTGGTCGGCGACGTGAAACGAGTAGGCTAATCCCTTCGGATGTTTTACCCTGATGCGATAACTGCGCATCAGGGTATCCCATGAAACAAATCACCTTTGCTTCCCGCAACCACCAGCTCACCAATACCAATACCTGGACACCGGACAGCCAGTGGCTGGTCTACGATGTGCGCCCGTCCGGGGCATCGTTCACCGGCGAAACCATAGAGCGGGTAAACGTCAGTACGGGCGAGGTTGAGGTGATTTATCGTGCCACGCACGGCGCGCATGTCGGGGTGGTGACCGTTCATCCTGCACAAGACAAATACGTCTTTATCCACGGCCCGAAAAACCCGGATGCAGACTGGCAATACGATTTTCACCATCGCCAGGGCGTGATTGTCCATAACGGCCAGGCGAGCAACCTCGATGCCATGGATATCACCGCGCCCTATACCGCAGGCGCACTCCGTGGCGGCAGCCATGTACACGTCTTTAGCCCGAACGGGCAGTTCGTCAGCTTCACCTATAACGACCATGTGTTGCATGAGCGCGATCCAAAGCTCGATTTACGTAACGTTGGCGTCGCCGTACCCTTTGGCCCGGTCATCCCGCAGGGCAACCATCCTCATGAATATCCGGGCACCTTCTGGAGCGTGCTGGTAAGCCGCACGACGCCGAACCCACAGCCGGGCAGCGATGAGATCAACCGCGCCTATGAAGAGGGCTGGGTGGGCAACGGCAGGCTGGCGTTTATTGGCGATACCCTGTCTGTGAAAGGCGAAAAAGTGCCTGAACTGTTTATTGTCGATCTGCCCAAAGACGAGCAGGGCTGGAAACAGGCAGGCGATGCGCCATTGCAGGGCACGCCAGAGACGATGCCAGCACCGCCTGCTGGTGTGCTGCAGCGCCGTCTGACTTTCACCCATCAAAAGGCGTATCCGGGGCTGGTGAACGTGCCGCGCCACTGGGTGCGCAGCAACCCGCAGGGTACGCAGATTGCTTTTCTGATGCGTGATGATAACGGCATTGTCCAGCTGTGGCTGATCTCACCGGAGGGGGGCGAGCCGCGTCAGTTAACGCATACCGAAAGCGGTATCCAGTCGGCATTCAACTGGCATCCTTCGGGCGACAGTCTGGGATTTGTGCTGGAAAATCGTATCGCCTGCTGCGATGCGCAGACCGGAGAGGTCACGTTTTTGACGTCCGATCACGGCAATCCGCCGTCTGCCGATGCGGTCGTCTTTTCCCCGAACGGGCGCGCTATTGCATGGATGGAGGAGAAAGAGGGTTTCCGCCAGCTGTGGCTAACGGAAACCGTACAGGATTAGCGTCGCGGCATCTCGGCGGGCGGGATAACGGCGTTGGTTGCCAGATTTTGCTGCTCGCTTTTCTCAACGCGCGAGCGTACGGAACTGTCCGTGCGGAACATATCCCAGGGCAGCAAAAGCGTATCGGCCACTGCCGTGAACGGCATATCGAGGATCACCAGGGATTTGGTGCCCCAGTTCGTGTCATCATCGGAGATCATCGCCGCGCTGGCGCGCGTCCCCGGATATGTTCCTTCTTTACCGCCGGTGTGAGACATCACGCTCGAACACCCGCAAAGTAAAACCACCCCGCTGAACATCGTCAGCTTAATCAGAACATTTTTCATCATCACTCAGTCATCGTTAATGGCACTGCATAGACCTGCAACTCTGGGTTATAGCGAGCCTTGTTGAAAATGAATAGCCCAATAACCCCGCACTGTGGCAGCCATCGCAATTTAACCCTTTGTGCTGTTGTCCCAGTCTAAGCGAGAAGCACAAAAGTGCAAAAAAAAGTGCGAACGTCGCGGTTGAAAACACCGGTTCCAGACCCATTTTAAGAATGTAACCCGATAACGAGCACGCCTGATGGGTGTTCGGGGGCGCAATGGCCTGTCCATGGTGGAAGGCTAAAATTTCTCGCTGATTTCAGGAGCTTTTATTTATGCGTAACTTCGATCTTTCCCCGCTATACCGTTCTGCAATTGGTTTTGATCGCCTGTTTAACCATTTAGAAAATAACCAAAGCCAGAGCAACGGCTACCCTCCATACAATGTTGAGCTGGTTGATGAAAACCACTACCGCATTGCCATTGCTGTCGCCGGTTTTGCAGAGAGCGAACTGGAGATCACCGCGCAGGACAACCTGCTGGTGGTGAAAGGTTCACATACGGCTGAGCAGAAAGAACGTACCTACCTTTACCAGGGCATCGCCGAGCGCAACTTTGAACGCAAGTTCCAGTTAGCGGAGAACATTCACGTTAAAGGCGCGAACCTGGTCAACGGTCTGCTGTTTATCGAGCTGGAACGTGTGATTCCGGAAGAGAAAAAACCGCGCCGTATCGAAATTAATTAATGCCGCGGGTCGTGTCAGCGGCCCACTCAGAATTGCTTGCCGAACCGGGAGCATATGCGAATCCACAAGGATTTGCAGGAACAACTGTGCACAAAAATAAACTGTGCCGAACTCGCTTCTCAGAAGGAGATTTAGTATGCGTAACTACGATTTATCCCCCCTGCTGCGTCAGTGGATTGGTTTTGACAAACTGGCTAACGCCCTGCAAAGCACCACTGAGCACCAGACGTTTCCGCCGTACAACATCGAAAAAAGCGATGATAACCACTATCGCATCACGCTGGCGCTGGCCGGGTTCCGCCAGGACGATCTGGATATCCAGCTCGAAGGCACGCGTCTGACCGTGAAAGGGTCGCCGGAAAAACAAGAAACCGAGACCAAATGGCTGCATCAGGGGCTGGTGACCCAGCCATTTAGCCTGAGCTTTACCCTGGCAGATCATATGGAAGTCTCCGGCGCGACCTTTACCAACGGGTTGCTGCATATTGACCTGGTCCGTAACGTGCCGGAAGCCATCGCGCCACAGCGTATCGCCATTAGCGAGCGGCCGGCGCTGAATAGTTAATGCTGTGCGGGCTGGTGCCCTCACCCCCAGCCCTCTCCCTGTGGGAGAGGGTGAAAAGTTAAAGCCCTGCCCCGGCAGGGCTTTTTTGTGCGCCATCACCCATACAACGCCCTTCACCTCTGAGAGAATCCTTAACATAACTAAGGTTATGCAAGGAAGTGGATCATGAGTGATATCGCGTTAACCGTCAGCGTGTTGGCCCTGGTCGCTGTTGTTGGATTATGGATTGGCAACATCAAAATCCGTGGCGTCGGGTTTGGGATCGGTGGGGTGCTGTTTGGCGGCATTTTTGTCGGGCACTTTGCTGACAAACTCGGTCTGGTTCTCAGCGCCGATATGCTCCACTTTACGCAGGAGTTCGGCCTGATCCTCTTCGTCTATACCATCGGCATTCAGGTCGGGCCGGGCTTTTTCGCCTCATTGCGGGTTTCGGGATTACGCCTCAATCTGTTTGCCCTCGGCATCGTCGTAATGGGTGGGTTGGTCACCGCTATCCTGCATAAACTCTTCGCAATTCCGCTGCCCGTGGTGCTGGGCATTTTCTCCGGGGCCGTGACTAACACGCCCGCGCTGGGTGCGGGCCAGCAAATTCTGCGCGACTTAGGTATCGAACCCGGCATTGTCGACCAGATGGGGATGAGCTATGCCATGGCTTATCCGTTCGGGATTTGCGGCATTCTGCTCTCCATGTGGCTGGTTCGGGTGCTCTTTCGCATTAACGTCGACAAAGAGGCGAAGGACCACGAAACCACGCTCACCAACGGCCATATGCCGATCAAAACCATCAACATCCGCGTCGATAACCCCAATCTGAACAACATGGCGATTCAGGACGTGCCGATCCTGAACAGCGCCAATATTATCTGCTCGCGCCTTAAACGTGACGAGATGCTGATGGTGCCCGCGCCTGGCACCATTATCCGGCAAGGCGATCTGCTGCACCTTGTCGGGCAGCCCGGGGATTTAAACAACGCGCGGCTGGTGATTGGTCAGGAAGTGGATACCTCGCTCTCTACCCGTGGCACCGACATGCGCGTGGAGCGTGTGGTGGTAACTAACGAGCACGTTCTGGGCAAGAAAATACGCGATTTGCAGGTAAAAGAACGTTACGACGTGGTTATCTCTCGTCTCAATCGCGCCGGTCTTGAACTGGTCGCCAGCCCGGAAGCCAGCCTGCAGTTCGGCGATATTCTTAACCTGGTCGGGCGTCCGTCGTCCATTGACGCCGTGGCGGATATGGTCGGTAACGCTCAGCAAAAACTGCAGCAGGTACAAATGCTGCCGGTGTTTATCGGTATCGGGCTGGGCGTGCTGCTTGGCTCCATTCCGCTGTATATACCGGGGTTCCCGGTGGCCCTCAAGCTGGGTCTGGCGGGTGGGCCGCTGATTATGGCGCTGATCCTCGGGCGAATCGGCTGTGTCGGTAAGCTCTACTGGTTTATGCCCCCGAGCGCCAACCTGGCGCTGCGCGAGCTGGGCATTGTGCTGTTTCTGGCGGTCGTCGGGCTAAAATCCGGTGGCGATTTTGTCGATACCCTGGTCAGGGGGGAAGGGATGAGTTGGGTCGGCTACGGCATCTTCATCACCGCGATCCCGCTGCTGACGGTCGGCATACTGGCGCGAATGTTCGCTAAAATGAACTATCTGACGCTGTGCGGCATGCTGGCGGGGTCAATGACGGATCCACCGGCGCTGGCCTTTGCCAATAGCCTGCACGCCACCAGCGGCGCGGCGGCGCTGTCGTACGCTACGGTCTATCCGCTGGTCATGTTCCTGCGCATCATCACCCCGCAGCTACTGGCGGTGCTGTTCTGGGGGATGAGTTAGCAGGTCGTCCGGGTGGATGCGCCGCAGATGGTAGTCCACCTGGTAATCACTGGTATTTCGGAACATCACGGAATAGTTAAGGAACTCGCCGCTGTCGCTGTAGGAGAGAGAGGTAATACGCAGCAGCGGCGTTTGCTCCGGCAGGTTCATGTAACCAGCGAGTTGTTTATCGGCCAGTACCGGCGTCAGGCTCTCGTAATTGCCGCTAATTGTAATTCCGCACTCCTTCTCGATGTAATCAAACTTTGACCCTTCCAGATGCGCCAGCGAGAGGTTGCGAAACAGCTTCACGGGCATAAAGCTGTCCTCCAGCATCAGCGGTTTTCCGTCCACGTAGCGCACCCGGCGGGAAAAGTAGATCCGCTCATTCACCTGGATCCGCAGCTGGCTGGCGATGGCGGGCGGGGCGGGCATCACTTCAAACTGCAACACCTTGCTCTGTACCTCTTTGCCCTGCTGACGCAGTACCTCCACCAGCCCGGTGAGGTTGGTGGTTTCATGGTGCACATCTTTGCGTGCTACAAACGTCCCGCTGCCGTGCCGCCGCTCAACCAGCCCCCAGCTCACCAGCAGATCCAGTGCCTTGCGAATGGTCATGCGCGCCACGCCAAACTCCTGCGCCAGCGCTTTCTCACCCGGAATGGGGCTGCCGATGTTGTAGTCCGATGAATTCAGCCGTAGCCGTAATCGGTCGGCAATGGATTTGTAGATCACCAGTAGACCTCTCTGCTCGTATCAGGGCGTGGATTGCATCCTGACATGTCCATATTTACAGCGAAAAGTAGACCTGATTGGTCAAAATAAAACCATGAATGCGATCACGAATCGCAGCGGCACGCCATGTTCGCGCATCAGTAACTTCTTATGCTCACCTCAGGCCAGCACAAAACCATAAAGGCCTCTCTCCCCTACAGGTTGTTACGTGAGGATTTAAAGATGCTCAGTCAAATACAACGTTTTGGTGGTGCCATGTTTACCCCGGTGTTGCTGTTTCCCTTTGCCGGGATCGTGGTGGGAATCGCCATCATGCTTCGTAATCCGCTTTTCGTGGGCGAAGCCTTAACGGCTCCTGATAATCTGTTCGCGCAGATCGTGCACATCATTGAAGAGGGCGGCTGGGCGGTGTTCCGCAATATGCCGCTGATTTTTGCCGTTGGCTTACCGATTGGTCTGGCGAAACAGGCGCAGGGCCGCGCCTGTCTGGCGGTGCTGATCAGCTTCCTGACCTGGAACTACTTCATCAACGCGATGGGGATGACCTGGGGCCACTTCTTTGGCGTCGACTTTTCCGCCGAACCGACGGCGGGAAGCGGGCTGGCGATGATTGCCGGGATCAAAACCCTTGATACCAGCATTATTGGGGCGATTGCGATTTCCGGTATTGTCACTGCGATCCATAACCGCTTTTTCGAGAAACCACTGCCGGTTTTCCTGGGCATTTTCCAGGGCACCTCATTTGTGGTGATTATCGCGTTTTTCGTCATGATCCCCTGCGCCTGGCTGACGCTGCTGGGCTGGCCGAAAGTGCAGATGGGCATTGAGTCCCTGCAGGCGTTCTTACGCTCCGCCGGTGCGCTCGGTGTCTGGGTGTATACCTTCCTGGAACGCATTCTGATCCCAACCGGGCTGCACCACTTCGTCTACGGTCCGTTTATCTTTGGCCCGGCCGCCGTTGAGGGCGGGATTCAGGTCTACTGGGCGCAGCATCTTCAGGCGTTCAGCCAGAGCACGCTGCCGCTGAAAACCCTCTTCCCGGAAGGTGGTTTCGCGCTGCACGGTAACGCTAAGGTGTTTGGATCGGTCGGGATTGCGCTGGCGATCTGGTACACCGCCTCACCAGAAAACCGCGTCAAGGTCGCGGGCCTGCTGATCCCGGCCACGCTTACCGCCGTGCTGGTGGGGATTACCGAACCGCTGGAGTTTACTTTCCTGTTTATCTCGCCGCTGCTGTTTGCCATTCACGCCGTGCTGGCGGCCACCATGGCGACGGTGATGTACACCTTTGGCGTGGTGGGCAACATGGGCGGTGGCCTGCTGGACCAGTTCCTGCCGCAAAACTGGATCCCCATGTTCCATAACCACGCTTCAACGGTATTCACCCAGATCGGCATCGGCGTCTGCTTTACCGGCCTTTACTTCGTAGTCTTCAAAACGCTGATTGAGCGTCTGAACCTCAAAACCCCGGGTCGTGAAGAGAGTGAAATCAAACTCTACAGCAAGGCGGACTATAAGGCGGCGCGCGGACAAACCACCGCCCCGGCTGCCGCCAGCCAGCAGGTCGGCCAAGCCGCCGGATTCCTGCAGGCGCTGGGCGGCGCGGCCAACATCGAAAGCATCAACAACTGCGCCACCCGCTTGCGTATCGCGCTGGTCGACATGGCGCAAACCCAAAGCGATGAGGTCTTTAAAGCCCTCGGCGCACACGGCGTAGTGCGACGCGGCAACGGCATACAGGTGATCGTTGGCCTGCACGTTCCGCAGGTGCGCGACCAGCTGGAATCGCTGATGAAAACCCCTTTAACGAATGAACAAACCACCCTGACAGAGGCTATATCATGAAAAAATTCTCAGTTGTCATTGCAGGCGGCGGCAGCACCTTTACGCCTGGTATCGTCCTGATGCTGTTAGCCAACCGTGACCGTTTCCCGCTGCGTGCCCTGAAGTTTTATGACAACGATGGCGCACGTCAGGAAACCATCGCCGAGGCGTGCAAAATTATCCTTAAGGAACAGGCACCGGAGGTTGAGTTTAGCTACACCACCGATCCAAAAGCGGCGTTTACCGATGTGGATTTCGTGATGGCGCACATCCGCGTGGGCAAATACCCGATGCGCGAAAAAGACGAGAAAATTCCGCTGCGTCACGGTGTGCTGGGTCAGGAAACCTGCGGCCCGGGTGGGATCTCTTACGGCATGCGCTCCATCGGCGGCGTACTGGAACTGGTGGATTATATGGAGCAGTACTCCCCGAACGCGTGGATGCTGAACTACTCCAACCCGGCGGCGATTGTGGCGGAAGCGACGCGCCGCCTGCGTCCGCATGCCAAAATTCTCAACATCTGCGATATGCCAATCGGTATTGAAGGGCGCATGGCGCAGATTGTCGGCCTGAAAGACCGCAAACAGATGCGCGTGCGTTACTACGGCCTGAACCACTTCGGCTGGTGGACATCGATTGAAGATCTGAACGGTAACGATCTGATGCCGAAACTGCGCGAATACGTGGCGAAACACGGCTATGTTCCGCCTTCGGAAGATGCGCATACCGAAGCGAGCTGGAACGATACCTTCGCCAAAGCCAAAGACGTGCAGGCGCTCGATCCAGATACCATGCCAAACACCTATCTGAAGTATTACCTGTTCCCGGACTACGTGGTCGCGCACGCCAACCCGGAGCGGACCCGCGCCAATGAAGTTATGGATCACCGTGAGAAGCATGTATTCAGTTCGTGCCGGGCGATTATAGAAGCCGGAAAATCCTCTGCCGGGGAGCTGGAGATCGACGAACATGCCTCGTACATCGTCGATCTGGCGACGGCGATTGCCTTTAATACCCAGGAGCGGATGCTGCTGATTGTGCCAAACAACGGGGCCATTCATAACTTCGATGCCGACGCGATGGTGGAAATTCCGTGTCTGGTGGGCCATAACGGGCCGGAGCCTCTCACCGTGGGCGATATCCCTCACTTCCAGAAAGGGCTGATGAGCCAGCAGGTGGCGGTGGAAAAACTGGTGGTGGATGCCTGGGAGCAACGCTCGTACCAGAAACTCTGGCAGGCAATCACCCTGTCAAAAACCGTACCGAGCGCGTCGGTCGCGAAAGCGATTCTGGATGACCTGATCGAGGCCAATAAGGATTACTGGCCAGAGCTGCATTAACCCTCCTGACCGGCATCGCCTGATGCCGGTCTCCTTGTCCTGGCCGATTTACGCTATGCTGAAGCCTGCCTGCAGCATGACAAGGAGCCTTCATGAAAATTTCCCGCCTCGGTGAAGCCCCGGACTACCGCTTCTCGCTGGCCAATGAACGTACATATCTGGCGTGGATCCGTACCGCGCTGGGCTTTCTGGCCGCCGGCGTCGGTCTTGATCAGCTCGCGCCCGATTTCGCCACGCCGTTGATTCGTGAAGTGCTGGCGCTGCTGCTGTGCCTGTTTGCGGGCGTACTGGCGATTTACGGCTATCTGCGCTGGCTGCGTAACGAAAAGGCGATGCGCCTGAAGCAGGATCTGCCCTATACGCGTGGGTTACTGATCATCAGTGCGATTTTGCTGACAGTGGCGGGCGTGGTGATGGTGCTGGTGGTGTATGGCGGATAGTCGCAAAGCGCGACGCGAAGCGGACCCCGGCCTGCAGCCGGAGCGGACGTCGCTGGCGTGGCTGCGCACGCTGCTGGGGTATGGCGCGCTGATTGCCCTGGCGATTAAGCACAACTGGCACCGCACGGGGCTACCTTTCTGGATCTCACTGGTTGTACTGGCGCTGGTGGCCATCATTTTATGGCGCTATACCCGCAGCCGTAACGTGATGGACGTGGCGCAGGACGATTTTGTGCAGCCGAAGGCGGTGCGGGATAAGTTCCTCATCGCCCTGGCCGTGCTGTCGCTATCACTGCTGTTTGCGGTAACCCACATTCAACAAATTGTGCACCTGTCGGCCGGGTAAGGCGCAGCCGCCACCCGGCATAATTACTTCCCTTTCGCCAGATACTTCGCCATCTCGTCTTCCGGCACCATGCCGCCGCCGGTCGCCCACACCAGATGGGTGACGTTGGCATCAGCCTGAACACGCAGCGGCCCGGCCATGCCCGCCAGCGCCGATGGCTCCAGACGAATCCCTTCATCCTGCGCCAGCCAGCCGAGCATGTCGTACATGCTTTGATCGGAAAGGGTATAGAACCCGTCGAGCAGACGTTCCATCGCGCGGCCGACGAAGCCCGACGCGCGTCCGACCGCCAGCCCGTCCGCTGCCGTCACGTTGTCGATACCCAGATCCTGCACGGCAATCTCATCGTGCAGGCCGGTATAAACCCCCAGCAGCATGCACGGGGAGTACGTGGGCTCGGCAAAGAAGCAGTGAACGTTGTCGCCAAACGCCAGCTTCAGACCAAACGCCACACCGCCAGGCCCCCCGCCAACGCCGCACGGCAGATAGACATACAGCGGGTGCTCTGCATCCACCACACGGCCCTGTTCGGCAAACTGCGCCTTCAGGCGCTCGCCGGCAACGGCATAGCCCAGGAACAGGGTGCGGGAGTTTTCATCGTCGATAAAGAAGCAGTTCGGGTCGTTTTCCGCCGCTTTTCGCCCTTGTTCCACCGCCACGCCATAATCCTGCTCATATTCCACGACGGTAACGCCATGGCTGCGCAGTTTGGCTTTCTTCCACTCGCGGGCGTCGGCGGACATATGTACCGTCACCTTAAAGCCGATGCGTGCGCTCATGATGCCGATGGACATTCCCAGGTTGCCGGTTGAACCCACCGCAATGCTGTACTGGCTAAAGAAGTCTTTAAAGCGCGGTTCCAGCAGGATGCTGTAGTCATCTTCGGTGCTCAGCAGTCCTGCTTCCAGCGCCAGTTTTTCCGCGTGGGTCAGCACCTCGTAGATGCCGCCGCGCGCTTTAATCGAGCCGGAGATGGGCAGATGACTGTCTTTTTTCAGCAGCAGCGTTCCGGGAAGAGCCTTGCCAGATTCTCTCTCCAGCCGTTTTTTCATGGCCGGAATAGCAACCAGCTCAGATTCGATAATCCCGCCCGTTGCCGCGGTTTCCGGGAAGGCTTTCGCCAGATACGGCGCGAAGCGGTTGAGGCGCGCATGCGCGTCGTCCACGTCGGCTTTGGTCAGCCCGACATAGGGCAACCCTTCTGCAAGCGAAGTGGTTCGCGGGTTAAGCCACGTGGTCTCTTTCAGAGCCATCAGATCCTCAACCAGAGGAAACTGTGCGGTTAAAGCAGTGATAGTTGCGTTTTCCATAATACGTCTCGTCGCGCTCAGATAATGAAAGAAAGCAGGAATGTGCCGCCAAGTGCAAGCACCGAGGCGATAAACGTCGCCGTCGTATAGTATTTGAAGGTCTCATTCAGGGTCGCGCCGCAGTATTGCTTGACCAGCCAGAAGAGCGAATCGGTCACGATCGTGCAGCCAATAGCGCCGGAACCGATGGCAATGGTGATGATCTCCGGGCTTACATTCGGGTATAGCGGCAGCATCGGCGCAAGGAACGGGTGAAACTTCAGTTTTACGATGGTTAAAACAATCAACACAATGCTGACAAGCAGCGTTACCACAACCCAGACCGGCGATCCCATATCTCACCTCACCCTTATGTCATCTGTGGGTATTGGACGAAAAAACGGCGTGAGCTGACAAACGATAAAAATTGCCGTTCAGGTGAGCCAGATTGGATCAACTGAGTGACTGAACTCAAAAAAGCGCACTTATTTCGCTGTTGGTTCACATAAATTCATGCCTGGGCGGTATGCTGGGCGCAGAAATAACGTGTGAGAATTGTGATGACCGATGCGAATGAAGTCAGAAACCGGCTGCTAAATGGCTGGCAACTGTCAAAAATGTACACTTTTGAAGTGGCTGCCCGGCATGAATCCTTCGCGCTGGCGGCGGCGGAACTGTCGCTCAGCCCCAGCGCGGTGAGCCACCGCATCAACCTGCTGGAAGAGGAGCTGGGCATTCAGCTGTTTGTCCGCTCGCACCGTAAAGTTGAACTGACGCAGGAGGGAAAGCGCGTTTACTGGACCCTAAAATCATCCCTCGACACCCTGAATCAGGAGATCCTGGATATTAAAAACCAGGCGCTGTCCGGTACGCTGACGGTGTATTCCCGGCCGTCAATCGCCCAGTGCTGGCTTGTCCCCATGCTGGGGGATTTTACCCGCCGTTATCCGTCGATATCTCTCACCATTCTCACCGGCAATGAGTACGTCAATATGCAGCGAACCGGCATCGATCTGGCCATCTATTTCGACGATACGCCGCCAAACCACCTTTCTCATCACTTCTTGATGGACGAGGAGATTTTGCCCGTCTGCTCGCCCGCGTATGCCCGCGAGCATGCGCTGTTGAAAAACCCCGATAACCTCAGCCACTGCACGTTACTGCACGACCGTCAGGCCTGGAGCAATGATTCCGGTACGGATGAGTGGCTCAGCTGGGCGCAGCATTTTGCGATGAATATGCCGTCATCATCGGGTATTGGCTTCGATCGTTCCGATTTAGCGATAGTTGCAGCCATGAATCATGTGGGCGTGGCGATGGGGAGAAAGCGGTTGGTGCAAAAGCACCTTGAGCGGGGCGAGCTTATCGCCCCGTTTGGCAACAAGACCCTCAAATGCCATCAGCACTATTACATCTCAACGCTTCCCGGCCGTCAGTGGCCGAAAATTGACGCCTTTATTGGCTGGCTAAGAGAACTGGCAGGCTGAAGAATTATTACGCTTTGACGCTACACCAAAGGCGAGAAAGCGTGCTAAATACAGGTAATCCTTTTGATTTATCCAGGGTAAAACGTGTTAAAGCCTCTTATTGCGACCGCGTTGCTTCTCTCTTCCGGCTGGGCGATAGCCGCCGAGCCGCCGCTGACGGCTGCGCTTTATGCACAAAAGCTGGGCGTGGGTATGGACGTGGACTGGGCGCGCACCGAGCGCGGCATACGCGAATTCGACCCGCTGGTGGTACGCGACTTTCGCGCGAAAGGCATCAGCCATGTGCGTATTCGCGTGGCCGATGAGCCGACCGAAGCACGGCTGATCCACCTGCGTAAGCTGGTGGAAGCCTGCGAGCAGTACGGCGTGATCCCGATTATCGCGTATCAGGCGGACAGCTATAAAAACGATCCGAAAGCCGATAACGAAAAAGAGGTTACCGACTGGTGGATTGCCGTGGCGCACTATTTCGGCAAACGTTCGCCGCTGCTGGGCTTTGACCTGATTTATGAGCCTGCGGACAAGCTCAACCACAACGCAGCCTCGCTCAACCGGGTGTATGAGAAAACCATCAAGGTCATTCACAGCATTGATGCGGATCGGATGATCTTCATCGCTCCCCGCCTGCGTGCGGCCCCCGAAGATCTCCCCAGCCTCAAGCTGCCTGCGCACAGCCAAAACTTCCTGCTGGCGGAGTGGCATATCTTTCCGTGGGGGCCGCTGAAAAATAACGGCAAATACCCGTGGACCTCCGGTACGGCGGCGGAGAAAGCGGCGATTCACAATCGCATCGCGACGGCGCTGCGCTGGCAACAAAAAACCGGACACGTCAGCTGGGTCGGGGGCTGGGGCGTGGGGGAGTCAAACCGCTTTACACCCACCGCGTCGCAAATGGCCTTTGCCATGTTTATGGCCTGCGAGCTGCAAAAGGCGAAAATACCCTACGCGATTAACGCCGATTTCCAGTTTTATGACGGAGAGGAGGGGGCCTGGCGGCCAGCGCCAGAGCCGCTGCTGGAGGCGATGATTGCCCCGGCGTGTGAAAAGCCCGGCGAGAAGCCGGGCCATCATGCGGTTAAACAGGCTGCTCGTGGTGGGGAACACGCGACGCCAGCGGCAGCCAGCACAGCAAAATCAGTAGCCCCATCAGCGTCATCAGTAAACCCAAACTAGCCTGCCCGGTTTGCGGCATCATGGCGGAGAGCCAGGCCAGCGCGCCGGAACCGATGTTTTGCAAACCGCCCACCAGTGCACCCGCCGTACCTGCGAGGAACGGGAACGGCTCCATGGCGCCGCTGGTGGCAAGCGGGAACAGCATCCCCGCGCCGAAGAAGAACAGCGCCGCCGGGATCAGCAGCGTCCAGACGGTCATTACGCCAAACAGACCCGGGATCCACATCATCAGGCCAGCCAGCAGGCAGCTGATAACAGACTGCCACATCAGCGTTGAGAAGCGTTTGTTCTGACGTCCGGCGAACCAGGCTCCAAAGAACGCCGCCGGGATCGGCAGGATAAACAGAATACTCACCACCATGCTGCTCAGGCCAAGCCCCGCTCCCAGCAGTACGCCGGAGCAGGCTTCGAACACCGCAATGCCCGCCAGACCGCCGATCAGCATCAGCAGGTAACAAGTAAAAGCCCCGTTGCCGAACAGCGTTTTGTAACTGGCGAGAAGCTTCGTGCGCGGTGCGTCCTGGGGACGGGTTTCCGGCATCCAGCGCGCCATACTGAAGGTGACAATCACGCACAGCACCAGCAGGAAGGCATAGCAGGCGCGCCATGACCACATTGTGTCCAGCAGGCCGCCAATCAGTGGTGCCAGCAGCGGGCTGACCAGAATACCCATATTCAACAGGCTGTTGGCATGGCGGAGTTGCGTGCCCTGATACATATCGCGCGGTAAGGTACGCGCCATCACCCCACCGACGCCCGTGCCTACACCCTGCAGCGCGCTGGCGGCAATCAGTACGGTCAGGCTATGGGTGGTAATAGCAATAACCGTCGCGACCATGAAAATGCACATGCCGGTAAGAATGACCGGACGGCGGCCAATGCGGTCGGACAATGGTCCGTAGAACAGCTGCGAAACGCCATAGGTCAGCAGGTAGGCGGCCATCACGCTTTGTACCGCGCCCTCGCGGACGTTGAGTTCCTTTGCCATGTCGGCAATCGCCGGAATGTAGATGGTTTGCGCCATCTGACCGACGGCCACCAGTAACACCAGCATCAACAATAAGTTAACGTTCCTTTGTTTTTTCATGTCGCTGAATACTTTTGCCAAAAGAGAAAAATGAAGAATAAGTGACTACGCATTCCCATAAATGCGCGAGGAATCTACCACAATGAGATGACAAATTAAGCATTGTCATGATGAATGAAAAAAAGGATTAAGGCAGGTTTTGTAAACAAGAACGGCAACTAATGTTGCCAGTGAATTACGCCAGACGCAGCAGGATCGCACCGGCTGCAATACCCAACGCGGCAGCGATGCGCAGACCGGCAACCTTTTCTTTTAAAAGCACAAATGCGATCAGCGCACCGAAGAGTATGGAGGTTTCACGCAGCGCAGCGACAACCGCCAGCGGAGCCTGCGTCATCGCCCATAAGGCCAGGCCATACGAGCCCATGGTTCCAACCCCGCCGAGCAACCCCTTTTTCCAGTGCAAACGCAGGTAGCTGGAAGCTTCGCGGCGTCGCGCCACCACTGCCCAGCACAGCAGGCAGAAGCCGTTCATAAAGAAGGTCCACAGCGTATAGCCCAGCGCGGTATCCGATAAACGTACGCCCGTTCCGTCCACCAGCGTATAGCCGGCGATAAAGCAGGCGTTCAGCAGTGCCAGCCAGATCCCTTTGCGGGACTGCAATCGGCCATTTATCGCCATCGCGAGGATCGACAGGCAGATCACCCCGATGCCCGCCCAGGCGAGCCAGGCGAGGCTATCCCCGAGCACCAGCACGCTGATCAGCGCCACCAGCAGTGGGGCTGTTCCGCGCATCAGCGGATAGGTCTGGCTCATGTCTGAGACCTGATACGTCTTCGCCACCAGTACCGTGTACACCACCTGCAGCGCGCAGGAGACCACTAAAAATGGCCAGCAGGCTACGGAGGGTTGAGGAGAAAATGGCAATAAAACCAGTGCAATGAGCGTGGCGGAGCCGCTAACGCTGATCGCCGAGTAAAGCTTATCCGTTCCGGCTTTGACGATGGCGTTCCAGCTGGCATGCAGCAGTGCGGCGAACAGCAAAATACAGAAAACGGAGAGGGTCATGGCGTCTTTGGCGGTGAATTGTCACTCAACTGTAACATTCACCACCTGATGTCGCCAGCCAGCTACACCGCGCAAAAGAGACGATGGGTAACCCGTGGCTCGTCTGACACCAGCCTGAAGCCTGCCCGACGGTAGAAGCCGCAGGCCGTATCGGGGGCATGGGTATTGAGGAAATCAAACCAGATGCTGGCATCGGCCATCACCACCGTTAACAGCTGTTTACCAATGCCCAGACCGCGGCACTTCTCGCTGACATAAAGATGGCGAATACGTCCTGCACGCGGCTGCTGGCTGAACGGATCGCGGTTAAGGCCGCAGACGCCCACCAGCTTGCCGTTTAAAAAGGCACCCAGCAGCTTTTCACCCGGCGCGTTAAAGCGGTTTTCACCACGCTGCCAGTTCTCTTCCAGCCTGCGCAGCATATTGAAATTCGCCGCGATGCTTTCGGCTTTCAGCGCGATATACCCGGGCTCTTCCGGCGTGATGGGTTCAATTAACAGACGCGACATAGCATTCCCTCGTTATTAAAGAGGGGCGGTTGCCCGCCCCTCTCAGGTGCGACTTGAACCTGAATCACCGAAGGTATTTCAGGACAGCATCAAGCAGTTGCAGAACAGCAACAATGAGTTTGAGGATAAGTATCACCATATCCACTACGCTCATACGCGTCTCCTTTTGGTAAAAAGGAGCACGATGCTGGCGTACCTTTCCGCCGCCTGTTGCCAGCACCTCGATTGACGTAACACAGTGTGCTCACTTCAGAGGGTTAAGGCACTGACGGCACCACCCGTTTCAGCCAGGACTTCGTTGCGCCGGTAGAACTGCGGCCCCCTCGCTCACTGCGAACATCCTCAGTATAGATAAATACTGTATGCATGAACAGTATTTTGTGGACAAAATTCGAAACCCATTCCATACTCAAAAACGTCAAAATCCGTGCCGGAATTGCGCGTTCGTCTTCGATCGCATATACTTCGTGCGTTGACGTAACACAGTGTGTTCTGCGGCAACCAACCGCAAAACCCTGAAAAAACCTCGCTCCGGCGGGGTTTTTTGTTTTCTGCTTTCTGTACCGAACGGGATGCTTGTTGACTTATTGGCAACGACTGCTATTGTTGCCATAATGGCAACGGACGCGGCAGGCATGCAGTATGCATTTAATCTCGATGAAGGCAATTTTGGATGCGGTTATCCAGTTTCCGCAGCACAGGGAAGAACTCCTCGTTTTGGGACGCACTCTTGAAAAGAGTCATTGCCCAACACCTGCTGCGTTGAAAAAACTATTTCCGACGCTGGATAACTTCAAGTATCTGGATAAGCATTATGTTATTGATATTGCGAACAAAAATCTTAGGGTAGTGGCTCTCATATTCTTTGAAAGCCAAAAGTTTTATGTGCGCCATGTTTTTACTCATAAGGAATATGACCGTTTTACGGAAAAACATCTCACTAAGGGGAAGAAATGATGATCGTCGCTGATGCAATGAAAGCTACGCATGCCCTTGTTGAGGCCGTTCCTCTATTGGGAGAGCAGCCGAGCGAGAAAGATTATAACGATGCACTGGAGTTGGTTGAGTATCTGCTTATTAACGAACCTAATAGCCCATTGCTGGATATCGTGTGCGCCAGAATCAGCCGTTACGAAGCCAATCGGCCAGAGATCGTCGCGTTACGCAAGGAGATGGAACTCGTGCCTGTCGGTATCGCGGTTTTAAGAACCTTGATGGATCAGTATAAACTGACAATATCTGATTTTCAGGATGAAATTGGTAGTAAATCAATGGTTTCAAGGGTTCTGAATGGTCAGCGACAGCTTACTCTGAACCATATTAAAAAGCTGGCGTCCAGATTTGGTGTTTCACCAGCACTATTTATTGAATAAGGCAAAACGGCTTTTTTGCTTTCATCACCCAACAAACGAAATGTGATCCCTGACGCATTTTTGCGCAGATGAAAATATTTCCATTGTCACGCCCGAAAACCTGTGTTTGTATAAATTCAATCAATGATTCCAAACACAGGTCCCCCATGACTGCATCCATGAACACCGCGACCCTACTAAAAACTGCGCAACCAGCCGCAGTGGTCGTCGTGCGTGTGGTGGTGGTCGTCGGCAATGCGCCGTAGGGACTGGATCAACACACGAATCCAAAACCCCGCCGGCGCAAACCGGGCGGGGTTTTTCGTTTAGGACCCCTCCCGGATACGCTAAGTAGTTCGGGTTGCAGCCAACGCATCTGCAACCTGAAATACGACGCGTAAAGCTGGCTCAGAAGAAAAGGACTGGAGCATGGCAAGTTCGGGCACAACATCCACCAAGACGCGTTTTACGGGCGCGCAGCTGATTGTTCATTTACTGGAACGACAGGGCATTACCACGGTTGCGGGTATTCCGGGCGGTACGGTGCTGCCGCTGTATGACGCGTTAAGCCAAAGCACGCAGATCCGCCACGTGCTGGCGCGTCACGAGCAGGGAGCGGGTTTTATCGCTCAGGGCATGGCACGTACGCAGGGTAAACCGGCAGTCTGTATGGCCTGTAGCGGTCCGGGGGCGACCAACCTGGTGACCGCCATCGCCGACGCGCGTCTCGACTCCATTCCGCTGATTTGCATCACCGGCCAGGTGCCGTCCTCAATGATCGGTACCGATGCGTTCCAGGAAGTGGATACCTACGGCATCTCTATCCCCATCACCAAACATAACTATTTAGTTCGCGATATTGCCGAGCTTCCTCAGGTTATCAGCGATGCGTTCCGCATTGCACAGTCCGGTCGTCCAGGCCCGGTGTGGATAGACATTCCTAAGGATGTCCAGACCGCAGAAATTGAGATCGACGTCCTGCCGGAGCCAGGCGAGCGGGCACCCGCGCCAGAATTCAGCGCTGAGAGCGTGCGCGATGCCGCGGCCATGATCAACGCCGCTAAACGTCCGGTGCTCTATCTGGGCGGCGGGGCAATCAATGCCGCAGATGAAATCCGTCAGTTCGCTGAAAAAGCCAACCTGCCTACCACCATGACCCTGATGGCGCTCGGCATGCTGCCCAAAGCACACCCGCTGTCATTAGGAATGCTGGGCATGCACGGCGCACGCAGCACCAACTACATCCTGCAAGAGGCGGATTTGCTGATTGTGATGGGCGCGCGTTTTGATGACCGGGCGATTGGTAAAACCGAGCAGTTCTGCCCGAACGCAAAAATCATTCACGTGGATATCGACCGCGCTGAGCTGGGTAAAATCAAACAACCGCACGTGGCGATTCAGGGAGACGTGGCCGACGTGCTGGCACAGCTGATCCCGCAAACGGACGCAACTGACCGCGCCGACTGGCGTCAGATGGTGGCGGATCTGCAACGCGAGTTCCCGGGCGCGATCCCAACCGAAGGCGACCCGCTGAGCCACTACGGGCTGATTAACGCCGTGGCCGCCTGCGTGGACGACAGCGCGATTATTACCACCGACGTTGGGCAGCACCAGATGTGGACCGCCCAGGCCTATCCGCTGAACCGTCCGCGTCAGTGGCTGACCTCCGGTGGCCTGGGAACCATGGGCTTTGGTCTGCCTGCGGCAGTTGGTGCGGCGCTGGCGAACCCGGACCGCAAGGTGATCTGCTTCTCCGGTGACGGCAGCCTGATGATGAACATTCAGGAGATGGCCACCGCGGCTGAAAATCAGTTAGACGTGAAAATCATCCTGATGAACAACGAGGCGCTGGGGCTGGTACACCAGCAGCAGAGCCTGTTCTACAAGCAGGGGGTGTTTGCGGCGACCTATCCGGGGATGATTAACTTCATGCAAATTGCCGCCGGTTTTGGCCTGTATACCTGCGATCTGAACGCAGAAGAGGACGCCCACGCGGCGCTGCAGGCGGCGATCTCTCATCCGGGCCCGGCGCTGATCCACGTCCGTATCGACCCTGAACAAAAAGTGTATCCGATGGTGCCGCCGGGTGCGGCAAATACTGAGATGGTGGGGGAATAAGCCATGCAGAAACAACATGAAAACGTCATTCTGGAACTCACCGTCCGCAACCACCCTGGCGTCATGACCCACGTCTGCGGGCTGTTTGCCCGCCGGGCGTTTAACGTGGAAGGCATTCTTTGTCTGCCGATTCAGGGCAGCGAGCACAGCCGCATCTGGCTACTGGTCAACGATGACCAGCGTCTGGAGCAGATGATGGCCCAGATCGACAAGCTGGAAGACGTCACCAGAGTGGCGCGCAACCAGTCCGACCCCACCATGTTTAACAAAATTGCGGTGTTCTTCGAATAGATCGCTTAAGGTAAGCGTCTTTCGCTCTTGTAGGCCGGATAAGCGCAGCGCCATCCGGCGTTTTCAGACCGCAGGAACAGACATGACCACCATCGCTCTCATCGACGACCATCTTATCGTTCGCTCCGGCTTTGCCCAGCTTCTCAACCTCGAACCGGATTTTCAGGTGGTGGCCGAGTTCGGTTCCGGGCGCGAGGCGCTGGCGGGCCTGCCGGGGCGTGGGGTACAGGTCTGTATCTGCGATATCTCCATGCCGGATCTCTCCGGACTGGAGTTGCTGAGCCAGTTACCGAAAGGGATGGCGATTATCATGCTCTCGGTTCACGACAGCCCGGCGCTGGTGGAGCAGGCGCTCAACGCCGGCGCGCGTGGGTTCCTGTCAAAACGCTGCAGCCCGGATGAGCTTATAGCCGCGGTGCGCACCGTCGCGACGGGCGGCTGCTACCTGACGCCGGACATCGCCCTCAAGCTGGCAGCCGGACGTCAGGATCCGCTTACCCGGCGTGAGCGTCAGGTGGCAGAAAAACTCGCTCAGGGGATGGCGGTGAAAGAGATTGCCGCCGAACTGGGTTTGTCGCCCAAAACCGTGCACGTTCACCGCGCCAACCTGATGGAAAAACTCAACGTCAGTAATGACGTCGAGCTGGCGCGCCGCATGTTCGATAGCTGGCAATGAGCCCCGTCTTTTCGCGGCTGATCGCCGTTGTTGCCAGCTTTTTTATCTTCTCTGCCGCCTGGTTCTGTCTGTGGAGCATCAGCCTGCACCTGGTGGAGCGCCCGGCGCTGGCGGTGCTGCTGTTTCCCTTTGGCCTGCGTCTGGGGCTGATGTTGCAATGCCCGCGCGGCTACTGGCCGGTTTTGTTGGGCGCAGAGTGGCTGATGCTGATCTGGTTGTCGCAGGAGGTCGCCCTCGCGCATCTGCCCTTATTGATGACCGGAAGCCTGCTCACGCTCCTCCCGGTTGCGTTGATTTCCCGCTATCGTCACCAGCGCGACTGGCGCACGCTGCTGCGCCAGGGGGCGGCGCTGATTGCTGCCGCGCTGCTGCAATCCCTGCCGTGGGTAGGCGAAAAGGAGATGCTTAACGCCCTGCTGCTGACCCTGACCGGCGGCCTGACGCTGGCACCCACCTGTCTGGTTTTCTGGCACTATCTCACCAGCACTGTCTGGCAGCCGCTCGGACCATCGCTGGTCTCCCAGCCGGTTAACTGGCGCGCCCGACATCTCATCTGGTATCTGCTGCTGTTTGTGGTGAGCCTGTGGCTGCAGCTTGGCCTGCCTGCTGAGCTTTCCCGTTTTACCCCGTTTTGTCTGGCGCTGCCGATCATTGCTCTCGCCTGGCATTACGGCTGGCAGGGGGCGCTGATCGCCACACTGATGAACGCCATCGCGCTGATTGCCAGCCAGACCTGGCACGATCACCCGGTCGATTTACTGCTCTCTCTGCTGGCGCAGAGCCTGACCGGGCTGCTGCTCGGGGCAGGTATTCAGCGCCTGCGTGAGCTGAACCAGTCCCTGCAAACCGAACTGTCGCGCAATCGCCGCCTGGC
Organism: Enterobacter cloacae complex sp. 2022EL-00981; assembly: GCF_028737495.1. Lineage (NCBI taxonomy): Bacteria > Pseudomonadati > Pseudomonadota > Gammaproteobacteria > Enterobacterales > Enterobacteriaceae > Enterobacter > Enterobacter cloacae complex sp. 2022EL-00981. The sequence continues at coordinate 168,240 of NZ_JAQZRK010000005.1, read as the reverse complement.
AGAACGCCTGCTGGAGACCGAAGAGAGCGTGCGCCAGGAGGTGGCGCGCGAACTGCACGACGACATCGGCCAGACCATTACCGCCATTCGCACCCAGGCGGGCATTGTTCAGCGCATGGCGGCGGATAACGCCGGAGTGAAGCAGGGCGGGGCGCATATCGAACAGCTCTCTCTTGGCGTGTACGATTCGGTGCGTCGCCTGCTGGGCAGGCTCCGTCCGCGCCAGCTGGACGATCTCTCTCTGGAACAGGCGGTGCGCTCCCTGATGCGCGAGATGGAGCTGGAAAGCCGCGGAATTGTCAGCCATCTCGACTGGCGCATTGATGAATCATTGCTGAGTGAAGGCCAGCGCGTCACGCTGTTCCGCGTCTGTCAGGAAGGGCTGAACAATATCGTCAAACACGCCAACGCCAGCGCGGTGACGCTGCAGGGCTGGCAGCAGGATGAAAGCCTCAGGCTGGTGATTGAGGACGACGGCTGCGGCCTGCCGCCGGGCTCGGGGCAGCAGGGCTTTGGCCTGGCGGGCATGCGCGAGCGCGTGAAGGCGCTGGGCGGCACGCTGAATATCTCCTGCACCCACGGGACGCGCGTCAGCGTCAGCCTGCCGCTAAGGAGCCATCATGTTTAAAACCCCCGCAAACGCCGCGCCGATAGGCAACAAAGCGGAGATCGACGCCCGCTACCGCTACTGGCGTCGTCATATCCTGATCACTATCTGGCTCGGCTACGCGTTGTTCTACTTTACCCGCAAAAGTTTCAACGCCGCCGCGCCGGAAATCCTTGCCAGCGGCGTGATGACGCGCACCGATATCGGCCTGCTGGCGACGCTGTTCTACATCACCTACGGCCTGTCGAAGTTCTTTTCCGGCATCGTCAGCGACCGCTCCAACGCCCGCTACTTTATGGGTTTTGGACTAATCGCCACCGGCGTGGTGAACATTCTGTTTGGCTTTTCCACCTCGCTCTGGGCCTTTGCCCTGCTGTGGGCGCTGAACGCCTTTTTCCAGGGCTGGGGCGCGCCGGTCTGCGCCCGCCTGCTCACGGCGTGGTATTCGCGCAACGAGCGCGGCGGCTGGTGGGCTATCTGGAACACCGCGCATAACGTCGGTGGCGCGCTGATCCCGATGGTGGTCGGTGCCGCGGCGCTGCACTACGGCTGGCGCGCGGGGATGATGATTGCCGGTGGCCTGGCGATCCTGGCCGGGTTGTTCCTCTGCTGGCGGCTGCGCGACAGGCCACAAACCGTGGGGCTGCCCGCGGTGGGCGACTGGCGGCACGATGAAATGGAAGTGGCGCAACAGCTTGAGGGGGCGGGGCTGACGCGCAAAGAGATCCTCACCAAATACGTGCTGTTAAACCCGTATATCTGGCTGCTGTCGCTTTGCTACGTGCTGGTCTACGTGGTGCGTGCGGCCATCAACGACTGGGGTAACCTGTACATGTCCGAGACGCTGGGGGTGGATTTGGTGACCGCCAACTCGGCGGTGACGATGTTCGAGCTGGGCGGGTTTATCGGCGCGCTTGTGGCGGGCTGGGGCTCGGATAAGCTCTTCAACGGTAACCGTGGCCCAATGAACCTGATTTTCGCCGCCGGGATTTTGCTCTCCGTCGGTTCGCTATGGCTGATGCCGTTCGCCAGCTACGTGATGCAGGCGGCGTGCTTCTTTACCATCGGCTTCTTCGTGTTTGGCCCGCAGATGCTGATCGGCATGGCGGCGGCAGAATGCTCGCATAAAGAGGCGGCCGGTGCGGCGACGGGCTTCGTCGGGTTGTTCGCCTACCTGGGCGCGTCCCTCTCCGGCTGGCCGCTGGCGCGGGTGATCGACATCTGGCACTGGAGCGGTTTCTTTGCCGTGATCGCCATCGCGGCGGGGATATCGGCCCTGCTGCTGCTGCCGTTTTTGCATGCGCAGGCGCCGCGTGAAGCCAGTGTGATGTGATGCGCCTCACCTTTTCACTCCGAGTGGCGCAAAACTAAGAAATTTTCCCGGTTTTACCTGGACGCTGTCTCAGGCATCTCTCCTGGCTGATTTTTACAATGCCTGCCATTCGCAGGTAAAAATCAGCTCAGGAGCAAACCATGCTGGCCTTCCTTAATCAGGTGCGCAAGCCGACCCTGGATCTGCCGCTCGACGTGCGGCGCAAAATGTGGTTCAAACCGTTCATGCAGTCCTATCTGGTGGTCTTTATCGGCTATCTGACCATGTACCTGATCCGCAAAAACTTTAACATCGCGCAGAACGACATGATCTCCACCTACGGGCTGAGCATGACGCAGCTGGGGATGATTGGCCTGGGCTTCTCCATCACCTACGGCGTGGGCAAAACCGTTGTCTCGTACTATGCAGACGGCAAAAACACCAAGCAATTCCTGCCGTTTATGCTGATCCTCTCCGCCATCTGTATGCTCGGCTTCAGCGCCAGCATGGGCGCGGGCTCCGTCAGCCTGTTCCTGATGATCGCTTTCTACGCCCTGAGCGGTTTCTTCCAGAGTACCGGTGGGTCGTGCAGCTACTCCACCATCACCAAATGGACCCCGCGCCGTAAGCGTGGTTCATACCTTGGCATGTGGAACATCTCCCACAACCTCGGCGGGGCGGGTGCGGCAGGGGTGGCGCTGTTCGGTGCTAACTACCTGTTTGACGGTCACGTCATCGGCATGTTTATCTTTCCGTCGATTATCGCCCTGATTGTCGGCTTTATCGGTCTGCGTTTCGGCAGTGACTCTCCGGAATCTTACGGCCTCGGTAAAGCCGAAGAGTTGTTCGGCGAGGCGATCAGCGAAGAGGACAAAGAGACCGAAGAGAACGAGATGACAAAATGGCAGATCTTTGTTGAGTACGTGCTGAAAAACAAAGTGATCTGGCTGCTCTGCTTCTCCAACATTTTCCTGTACGTGGTGCGCATCGGTATTGACCAGTGGTCGACCGTGTATGCCTTCCAGGAGCTGAAGCTCTCAAAAGAAGTCGCGATTCAGGGCTTCACCCTGTTTGAAGTGGGTGCGCTGGTCGGTACGCTGCTGTGGGGCTGGCTCTCTGACCTCGCCAACGGTCGTCGTGCGCTGGTGGCCTGCGTCGCGCTGGCGCTGATTATCGCTACCCTGGGCGTCTACCAGCACGCCAGCAACCAGTACGTTTACCTGGCGTCTCTGTTTGCGCTCGGCTTTCTGGTGTTTGGTCCGCAGCTGTTGATCGGCGTAGCGGCGGTAGGTTTTGTACCGAAAAAAGCGATCGGCGCCGCCGATGGGATTAAAGGCACCTTCGCCTACCTGATCGGCGACAGCTTCGCCAAGCTGGGTCTGGGGATGATTGCCGACGGCACGCCGATTTTCGGCCTCACCGGCTGGGCAGGCACCTTTGCGGCGCTGGATGCTGCCGCCATCGGCTGTATCGTCCTGATGGCAATGGTTGCTGTGCTCGAAGAACGTAAAATTCGCCGTGAAAATCGTGTGCAGAAATTAAAAGCAGCCTGAGTGTGCAGGTGACTTCTTTGCCCGGTGTGTGATGCCGGGCTTTTTTGTTTTAAATTCCAGTTTTTACCCCGCTTTACACACTCGCCCCTCTCCTTGCTCTACAGTTTTTTTTGCTGCCGCCTTTCGCGCAGCCTTATTCCTTTTGCTATGGGAGAGCTTGCATGTTGACCCGACGATTATCCTGCCTGGCGCTGTTGATGGCGCTGGCAACCCCCGCAATGGCTACGGATGCGCCCACCTACGGTGAGAAGCTGGAAGGTTTCGACTACGGCTGGCCGGTAAAACACTTTACGTTTACCTCCCAGGAACAGTCTCTGGATATGGCTTATCTGGACGTGAAGCCGGAAAAACCCAACGGCCGCACCGTGGTGCTGATGCACGGCAAAAACTTCTGCGCCGGTACCTGGGACGGCACTATCCGTGCGCTCTCAGCCAGCGGTTATCGGGTGATCGCTCCCGACCAGATTGGCTTTTGTAAATCCACCAAACCGGAGCACTATCAGTACACCTTTCAGCAGCTGGCGGATAACACCCACGCCTTGCTGAAAACGCTCGGCGTCGATCGCGTGACGGTTATCGGCCACTCGACCGGCGGCATGCTGGCGACCCGCTACGCGCTGATGTGGCCGCAGCAGGTGGAGCAGCTGGTGATGGTCAACCCAATTGGTCTGGAAGACTGGAAAGCGCGCGGTGTGCCGCATATTACGGTCGATCAGTGGTACCAGCGCGAGCTGAAGGTCAGCGCCGACGGCATTCGTCAGTACGAGAAAAATACTTACTACGCCGGAGAGTGGAAGCCGGAGTACGAGCGTTGGGTCACCATGCTTGCCGGGCTTAACAACGGGCCGGGAAAAGAACGTGTGGCCTGGAACTCGGCGCTGCTCTACGACATGATTTACACCCAGCCGGTGATCTACGAATTTAGTGAACTGAAGATGCCGGTATTATTGATGATCGGCACGAAGGACAACACCGCCATCGGGAAAGATCTCGCCCCGCCTGAGATCCGCAAAACGCTCGGCAACTATGCGGTGCTGGGGAAGGAGACGGCGAAACGCATCCCGCACGCGACGCTGGTCGAGTTCAACGACATGGGGCACGCGCCGCAGATGCAGGATCCTGCACGCTTCCACGAGGCACTGCTGAAAGGGCTTCAGGCGCGCTGACAGGTTTCCAGCAACAACCCGCGCAGCCACATCTGCGCGGGATTACGGTGTGTTCTTGCGTGCCAGGCCATGCACTTGGTGAAACCCGGCACCGGAACCGGTGTGTCGCAGACAAACATTCCCGTCTGGTTTTCCGCTATCCGTGACGGTACCACGGCGATCATATCGCTTATCGCCAGTACATCCGGCAGTACCAGGAAGTTGCTCACCGATAACCCCACGTGCCGCGTCCGGCCCATTTTTTCCAGCGCGCCATCCGTCACGCCGCGAAAACTATCACCTTCATAAGAGACCAGCACGTGTTCAAGGGCGCAAAAGCGCGCCAGAGAGAGCGGTTTGCCCGCGTCAGGGTGGTCGGCACGCATCATGCAAACGTACCGTTCATCATAAAGCGCCCGGCTGTGCAGGCCGTCTGGCGTGGTATGGGGCGTGATCAGCGCCACGTCAACGTTCCCGCGTTCAAGCTGGTTCATCATGCGCTCGGAATCGACAGGTATAACCCGCACGCGTATTGCCGGTGCCCGCACCTTCAGTGCCGCGATAAACGGCACCGCGATCGCGCGGAGCGCGTAATCGGTGGCAGCAAGCGTGAAGGTGAGGGTGGCCTGTCGTGGGTCAAACGCCACCGGCTGCAGCAGGAGGTCGATATCTGCCAGGATGCGCTTCACCGGCGCGGCCAGCTCTTCCGCACGCGTCGTGGGTACGATGCCGTGGGGCGCTCGGATAAACAGCGGGTCGTCGAAGTAATCCCGCAGGCGGTTCAACATGCCGCTGACCGCCGGCTGGGTCAGGGCCAGACGCGCCGCCGCGCGGGTGACGCTGCGTTCATCCAGCAGGGCGTCGAGCGTTTTCAGCAGGTTAAGATCCAGCGTGCGCAGATCCGTTTTCATGACGACATTCTACCTTTTTTCAGTTCACTATTATGGCCGTGCCCGCTGTCGATACCCTGCGTTTCCCGCTATGATGAGCGGCTATTCAAAGGAGAACGCATGGTCTGGATAATGCTGGCAACGCTTGCCGTGGTGTTTGTGGTTGGGTTTCGTGTACTGACCTCGGATTCCCGCCGCGCCATCAAACGCTTGAGCGAACGTCTGGGTATCACCCCGATGCCGGTCGAGTCGATGATCGACCAGTTCGGTAAAACGCCCGGCAATGAGTTTATCCGCTATCTTGAACGCCCGGACGAGGCGCATCTGCAAAACGCTGCCCAGGTGCTGCTCATCTGGCAGGTCTGTATCGTCGACGGTAGCGAAGAGAATCTCCACACCTGGCACCGCATGCTGCGTAAAGCCCGTCTGGCCGCGCCGATCACCGATGCGCAAATCCGCCTCGCCCTCGGCTTTATGCGCGAGATGGAGCCGGATCCGCAGGAGCTGAACGCTTTCCAGCTGCGTTACAACCAGCTTTTTCTGCCGGAAGAGGGAGTGTTTTACCTGCACTGATATCACGAACCGTGATGATGAGTATAAGGCATCATCATTAGATTTATACCACTCACGGGCGCACCATCACCTCATCCACTCACGATGAGGTGAACCATGAAACAATCCGCCATTATCTGGCCAGACGATTACCTGCCAGGCACTACCGATAACTTTGCATCCAACGAAATCATTGTCGCCGGATTGAGCGCGAAAGCGATCTGGGCGCAGCTCAACGACACTACCCTGTGGCCGAACTACTACAGCAACGCCGAAGATATTCGTTTTCACGACGGCAGCGGTCCGGAACTGAGCGCCAACGCCCGCTTCCGCTTCACGACCTTTGGCTTTCCGGTTGAGGCGCAGGTGACGGAGTATGTTCCGCCGGTCGATGGCGAGGCGGCGCGTATCGCCTGGCACGGCTGGGTGGAAGGGGAGGAGAGCGCGCGTCTGGATGCCTACCACGCCTGGCTGTTTGAAGACTTACCGGGTAACCGCGTCCGTATTTTGACTCAGGAGTCGCAGAAAGGCGTTCCGGCACAGGAATTAGCACGTACCCTACCGAACCCGATGATCAACGCGCACCAGGAGTGGATCGTCGGGCTGGCGAAGGCGGCGATGCAAGAAAAGTTGTCGAAACGTTAAATCCGTCACACTTTTGATGATAAACTGCGCGACTTTCCCGCACGTTTTTATCTCAGGTGACACCATGACAGAACATATCCAGCCCACGACCAGACCGCAGACCAAAGAGGTTTCTCGCCCCAACTGGTCGGCGGTTTTTTCCGTGGCGTTCTGCGTCGCCTGTCTGATTACCGTGGAGTTTTTACCGGTCAGCCTGCTGACGCCGATGGCGCAGGATCTGGGCATTTCCGAGGGCGTAGCAGGGCAGTCCGTTACCGTGACCGCGTTTGTGGCGATGTTTGCCAGCCTGTTTATCACGCAGGTTATTGGCGCGATTGATCGCCGCAAAGTGGTCATTCTCTTCAGCGTGCTCCTGACGCTCTCCTGTCTGCTGGTCTCTTTCGCGGAGAGCTTCACTCTGCTGCTGCTCGGCCGTGCCTGTCTGGGTCTGGGGTTGGGCGGTTTCTGGGCAATGTCCGCCTCGCTCACCATGCGTCTGGTGCCGGCACGCACCGTGCCGAAAGCCCTCTCCGTTATCTTTGGCGCGGTCTCCATCGCGCTGGTGATTGCCGCGCCGCTGGGAAGTTTCCTTGGCGGAATCATCGGCTGGCGTAACGTCTTTAACGCCGCAGCGGTGATGGGTTTTCTCTGCATTCTGTGGGTGTGGAAAGCGCTGCCGTCCCTGCCGGGAGAAGCGGCGCACCACAAACAGAACATGTTCAGTCTGCTTAAGCGCCCCGGCGTGCTGGCGGGGATGACCGCCATCTTCATGGCCTTTGCCGGGCAGTTTGCCTTCTTTACCTATATCCGCCCGGTCTTTATGACCATGGCGGGCTTTGACGTGGATGGCCTGACGCTGGTGCTGCTCAGCTTCGGTATCGCCAGCTTTGTCGGCACCTCGCTGTCGTCTCAGTTCCTGAAGCGTTCCCTGAAAGTGGCGCTTGCTGGTGCCCCGCTGGTACTGGCTGTCAGTGCCGTCGTGCTGATCCTGTGGGGCAGCGACAAATGGGTTGCCTCGGCGATTGCGATTATCTGGGGCTTTGCCTTTGCGCTGGTGCCGGTGGGCTGGTCGACGTGGATCACCCGCTCGCTTGCCGATCAGGCTGAAAAAGCCGGGTCGATTCAGGTGGCGGTGATCCAGCTGGCGAACACCTGCGGCGCGGCGGTGGGCGGCGTGGCGCTCGACCACCTGGGGCTGACGTCGCCGCTGGTCATCTCCGGCACGCTGATGTTGCTGACCGCGCTGCTGGTGGCAGGGAAAGTGAAGGCGAAGTAATGCTTTTATCCCTCTCCCGTGGGAGAGGGCTGAGGTGAGGGCAACAGGCTACACCGGGGCTTTCACCCGTTTTCTCGAATCCATCGAAATCAACACCACCGACGACACGATCAGCAGCGTGCCCAGCCAGTCCGGCAGGGTAAACGCCACGCCAAGTAAAATCACCGACAGTAACGCGCTGCTCAGCGGCTCGGCGCAGCTCAGAATGCTCGCCTTCGGCCCGCCGATCATCTGCGCGCCTTTCAGGTACAGGCTGAACGTCAGCGCCGTGCCGATCACCACCAGGTAGAAAAACGCCAGCAGCAGGCTGCCGTCAATGACAAACGCGGTGCCGCGCCGAGCGTAGAACGGCGTCAGCGTTAAGCCGGCGATCAACATACTCCAGCCGACAATCGGCAAGGTGCCGTAACGGGCGATCAGGGTTGACGGATAGGTCGTGTAAAACGCCGCGGCAAAGGCCGAGGCAATGCCAAAGAACAAAGCCGCAGGCGAGATGGAGAGTGAAGTGGGGTCGCCGTGGGTGACCAGCAAAAATGTCCCCACCAGTGAGGTCAGGATCGCGGAAAGCACAAACAGACCCGGCCGCTTTTTCCGCGCCAGCGCAAACCACGCCACGATAATCGTCGGTGACAGAAACTGCAGCACGGTGGCCGTAGCTGCGTTGGATTTCTCGATTGTCACCAGGAAGGTGAGCTGCACCGTGAGCGCGCCAGCCAGGGAGAAAAACAGCAGGCTGAGGGCGTCTTTGCGATGTTTGATGACCGAGAAAATTTTGTCGCCGTGAACGAAGGAAAGCGTCAGCAGGATCAGGCCGGTAAACAGCAGGCGAACCATGGTCAGATACGGTGACGAGATCTGGCTTTTCTCCATGATGTACTGCGCGCAAACCCCTGAGCTGCCCCATAAAACGGCGGCAATCAGGACGTTCAGCATCCCTTTACGTGTGGAACCCATGTTCTCCTCTGCGATGTTGGTTTTTTTGTAGCATAACATGGGATCTTGCCGGGTGGCGCTACGCTTACCCGGCCTACAAAACCTTGTAGGCCCGTGCAAGCGCAGCGCCGCCGGGCGAAACAAACGACGCTCTACTAGAACCACGCCTCCCACATCGCGCCGACGTTGAAGTCGTCCAGCGTTTCGTCTTTGGTATTGTTCACGCGGGCGGTACGTTCGTTATCCACTTTGCCGCCGGTGACGTAGAAGCGCAGCATCGGACGGAACTCCGGCCCCATGGCGATAGACATGTTCTGCGACAGGGTCAGCTTCCAGCCCTTGTTGTCGCCGCCGTTGTCGTAGTCCACATGCTGCCAGCCCGCTTCCAGCCAGGTGGAGTGAACGTCGTTCCACCAGTGCATCGGACGTACAATGGCGTTGTAGTTCTTACGGTTGTCGGTCTTATCACGGCTGTTGTCGTAGTCGTGGAAGGCGAGGATGTACTCCACCTGCGTGGCCTGGGTGAATTTGTACAGCCCTTCGAAGCTGGCATAGACCGTGGTCAGATCCTCGGTTTTATTGAACACGCTGTTGTCCGCGTTATCAGAGTAACGGGCAATCACCTTGTTCACGCCGCTGTCGTTGGTGTGGCTCAGCACCACGCCACCCTGCCAGGCATTCAGACGCTCATCGCTCTCCACCGCTTTTGAATCAAAGCCGTAGTTGGCGTAAAGCTCCAGATCCAGCGGACCGACCTTCATGCCGTGGATTTTAGAGGTGGCCGCATAGTTACCTTTGTCGCCCGTGCCGGACCCGCCGGTACAGGTGATGCGTGACGGGTTGGCTTCATCTTCCATGACTTCCGGGCTACAGGATTCCACCGCCGCCACCGCGGCCACGTCAAACTGCACGCCGCCGATGTCGAAGTTCTTCACCCCGGCGCCCTGGCCGTCGTGGTTCATCCAGAAGTAATCGTTGATGCCCTGCTGCGGACGCTGGTGGAAGTCACGACCGGCCCAGAAGTAGGCGTTCGGGTTGGAGGCCATAATGTTGGTCACCCCCGCGTAGGCTTTTTTCAGGTTAACTTCATCGCCCCAGTGGTCGATCATCACGTTGATGTCCCAGATGGCGCCGTTGTCACCCTTGAAGGCCTTGGAGAGCTGGAATTCACCGCCGTTGCCTTCGTTACCCAGACGACCGATGGCAGATGCCCCGTTATAGGAACCGTCCACCGCCACGTATTTCTGGTCAGCGGCCTGGAAGTGCGCGCCGTAACGGGCATAACCGGTAAATTTAATGCCGAACGGAATAGCCATATCCGGGGATTGCGCCGCGCTTTGCGGCTCCGTCACCACGTCGGCTTTTTTCGCGACCGCGGCATCCATTTTGGCCTGACGCTCCGCGAGGGCTTTATCCACCGCTTTTGCCACAATGGCGTCGATTTGTTCCTGGGTAAATTCCTGTGCGAGTACAGAAATTGGGCAAAGCGCGGCGATAACCGCCATGGTTAATGGAAGTTTTTTTAGGGTAGTCATGGTTATCTCAATATAGTTTAATTTTATTCAGACAATAACCATCCCGCTCCGATCTGACAGAGTATGTCGCTATCATCAGAACAAGTGGATTTCTATTTAAGGTACAGAGGTATTACTCGTTATTTCGCCATAGATTATCTCTGATATAAATGAATAATTTCTTCGGATAATTCACGCGCCAGTAATGAATTCATTAAATGATCCTGCGCGTGCACCATAATTAACGTCATCGGCTGACGGGCTTCACCCGCATCCTGCTCAATGAGTTTGGTCTGCATCTTGTGCGCCTGGCGCGCGTAGCCATCGGCTTCGCGCAGCAGGCTTTTGGCTTCGTCAATGTTGCCCTGCCGCGCAGCGTGCAGTGCTTCAAAGCACAGGCTGCGCGACTGACCCGCATTGACGATGATTTCCATCACGGCTTCTTCCAAGGCAATCATCGTCTTTCTCTCTATTTCTCGAAACTATTATGTAAAGAGGTGGCAGCAAACCACTCTCCGCTCTTTTTAATGGTGCGCTGTTGCGTAGTTAAATCGAGCTGAATAAAGCCATAGCGGTTTTTATACGCATTACACCACGACCAGTTATCAATAAACGTCCACATATGGTAACCAAGACAGTGACACCCTTCGCTAATACCTTTATGCAGCCAGGCTAAATGTCCGGAAATAAAATCGATGCGGTATTGATCGTTGATTTGGCCATTTTCAATAAAACGCTGTTCATTTTCGACGCCCATTCCGTTTTCAGAAATAAAACAGCGTGGGTTGCCGTAATTGTCGCGCAGATTAACCAGAATATCGTAAATACCCGGCTCGTAAATTTCCCAGCCACGGTACGGGTTCATCTTGCGGCCCGGCATCTCGTAGTTATCAAAGAACCACTCCGGCATAAACGGCGCCTGCGGGTTCACCGCGCTGTCGCGACACTTCACGCGACGCGGCTGGTAATAGTTAATGCCGAGCAGGTCGATTTTCCCTTCCGCGATCAGGAAACTGTCCTCCGGTTTACAGGCGGGCAGCTGGTCGTAAGATTTCAGCAGAGCCACCAGATCGGCCGGGTATTCGCCGCGCAGAACCGGGTCCAGAAAGCTGCGGTTGAACATCAGATCCGCAATGTGCGCCGCCTTCACGTCCGCCGGGTTTTGCGAGCGCGGGTAGGACGGCGTCAGGTTGAGCACGATGCCGATCTCACCTGCGTAATGTCCGGCGCGGTAGGCCTGGACAGCCTTCGCGTGGGCCAGCACGGTGTGATACGCCACGGTGGCCGCCCGACGGAAATCCACCACGTTGGGGTAGTGGAAATCGTACAGATAACCGCCCTCAACCGGGACAATCGGCTCGTTGAAGGTAAACCAGTGCAGCACGCGGTCGCCAAACAGGTCGAAGCAAATCTGCGCATAGCGGGCGTAAGCGTCCACCACCTCCCGGTTTTCCCAGCCGCCAATCTCCTGCATCGCCATCGGCATGTCGAAATGGAACAGGGTGATAAACGGCGTAATGCCCTGCTCGATCAGCTCATCAATGACCTGGTTATAAAATTCGACCGCCTTTGGATTCACTTCACCGATACCGTCGGGGATCAGGCGCGCCCAGCTTATAGAAGTGCGAAAGCTGTTGTGGTTCAGCTGCTTTAACAGCTGAATGTCCGTTTTCCAGTGCTGATAAAACGTGGAGGTATGCTGCGGCCCCACGCCGTTGTGAAAACGGTTCGGCTCGCGGGCAAACCAGTAATCCCATGTGGTTTCACCCTCTCGTGTCCCTTCGGTCTGGAGAGCAGAGCTTGCGCTGCCCCACCAGAAATTATCGGGAAATGTATATTTCATGACGCTTCCTCTTTGACTTAATTGCTTGCGGTCTCAGCGGTACCGACGGTTGCCTGAGCTTTCTGCTCTTCGTTTTTCATCAACGTACGCTCGTAAGCACGCAGGAACGGCAGGTACATCAGCGCTGACATCACCATACAGATGAGACACATCACCACCGGGCTCAGCGCCCAGTTCGCGGCCCATGAGGCGCCAATTGGTGCGGGCGTGGTCCACGGCGTTAACGATACCACCTGTGCCAGCCAGCCCAGTTTGGTTGCCGCGTACGCCAGGCACGCATTCACCAGCGGAACACACACGAACGGGATAAACAGCATCGGGTTCATGATAATGGGGGCGCCGAACAGGATCGGTTCGTTGATGTTAAAGAAGCTTGGCACAACGCCCATTTTGCCGATGGTGCGTAAGTGCGTTACCCGGCTACGCAGCAGCAGGAAGGCCAGCGGCAGTGTGGAGCCTACGCCGCCAATCAGCAGGTAGTGATCCCAGAAGCCCTGCAGGTAAACGTGTGGCAGTGCCGCACCGGCCGCCAGAGCCGCCTGGTTTGCCGACAGGTTCGCCATCCAGAACGGGTTCATGATGCCGGTGACAATCAGCGAGCCGTGGATACCGGCGAACCAGAAGATCTGGCACAGCAGCACGGAGAGCAGAATGGCAGGCAGCGAGTCAGACGCAGAGACCAGCGGTTCCAGCAGGTGCATAATCGCCTGTGGGATGATCATGCCGGTCTGCGCCTCGATAAACAGGTTCAGCGGATGCAGGGTGCCAATCACCACCATCACCGGGATCAGGATCTCAAACGAACGCGCCACGCCGGTCGGGACTTCCTTCGGCAGACGAATGGTCACGTTGTTCTGCTTCAGCCACGCATAGACGCGGGTGGCGTAGATGGCGGTGATCAGCGCAGTGAAAATCCCCTGACCAGACAGATACTGGGTGGAGATCTTACCGTCCGCATACGGCGCGGCGACCAGCAGGAAGGCCATAAAGGCCAGCAGGCCGGACATCACCGGGTCGAGATTAAACTGACGCCCCAGGCTCGCCCCGATCCCCACCGAGATGAAGAAGGTCATCACGCCCATGCTGAGGTTAAACGGCAGCATCAGCTGTTCGCGATAGGTCTGGGAGAAATCCAGCCAGCCGCGGGCAAAGCTGTTGGTGGTATCCGCCGAGAACGGCGGGAAGATGAACACCAGCATAAACGAGCCGATGATCATAAACGGCAGCGCGGCGGTAAAGCCGTCGCGGATGGCAATCACATACTTTTGCTGGCCGAGCTTCGCGGCCAGCGGGGTAATTGACTGCTCAATCACCGCGACCATGGATTGATATAACGAACTCATGTGAACACCTTTTAGTGTGCCGCTTCGATGAGCGACAGAGCATAGTCCAGTACTTTATCGCCACGCTGCATGCCGTAGTCCATCATATCGATGGGCTGGACCGGAATGCCTTTTGTGGCCGCCTTGTCTGAGAGTGTCTGTAACATGTATTTCACTTGCGGTCCGAGAAGCACCACCTGATATTGCGGAAACTGCGTATCAAATTCGGAAACGCCGTACGCATCAATTTTTACCGCCAAACCGCGTTCTTTCGCCACATCGACCATTTTGCTGACCAGCAGGCTGGTGGACATCCCGGCAGAGCAGCAGAGCATAATCTTGAACATCGACAACCATCCTCAAAATGTAAATAGATATTGCGGTAATGATTGGATATCAGATGGAAACCGGTTTCCATTTATAAAAGACAGAAGTGTGACAACCATCAAGATCCCTTATATATGAGGCTAATTAACCCGATGTGCGTCACAGAATTTGGCTGTTTTGACATCATTTTGAGTGGAAACGGAAAATCGGTTTCCATGGAAAACGGAAACGGATATACTCCTTACTGGCTATAATGTGAGCCGTAGCGGTAATGGAATTTGCAGGCGCGAGGTAAGCCTGTCAGGGGAAAAAGATGTCGACAATCAATGATGTATCACGTCTTGCCGGGGTGTCGAAAGCCACGGTATCGCGAGTGTTGAGTGGGTCGCGTGGCGTAAAGGAAGCCAGCCGTCAGGCCGTTCTGAAAGCGGTAGATGAACTGAACTACCGGCCCAATGTGATTGCGCAGTCGCTGCTGAGCCAGTCAACGGGGTGTATCGGGGTGATTTGCGCGCAGGAGAATATTAACCAGACGACCGGTTATCTGTACGCGCTGGAAAAACAGCTCAGCCAGCATCAAAAACACCTGCTGCTGCGTTTCGCCCATAGCAAAGCGGACGTGCTGCACGCCCTGGAAGAGCTCTCCTGTGGGCTTTGCGATGACATTCTGGTGATTGGCGCGCGTTTTCCACTGGATATCGACATGGATAACGTCATCCTGGTTGACTGTATGGGCTCAGAAAATCCCAACAGCATCCAGTTCGATCACGCCTTCGCCGCCGAAACCGCCTGTAACTACCTTTCCAGCCAGGGACGCCGCCAGATTGCCCTGATCCATCCGCACGGTAGCGGCTTTGCCGATCAGGTGCTGCTGGGCTACAAACATGCGCTGGAAAAAAATTTCCTGCCCTTCAACCGCAACCTCGTGTTTATGGACGCGACCTCCTCGTCCGTGGCGCTGCAGGAGCTGCTGAATAACGCCAGCACGCTGAATTTCAACGCATTACTGGTTGCGGACGAGCAGGAAGCGCAGCGGGTGATCCCGCAGTTGCAGGCGTTTAATAAATCGGTGCCGGAGGACATCATGGTCTTCAGCCTTGCCGGATCGCTGCATCTGCCAGGCATTCCGGTGATCCCGGCCATTGAGTATTCCATGGATGCCATGGCGGCGCGCATCGTGAGCTGGTTGACGGAAAAAACGCAGATGCTCGGGTCGTACGTGCTGCGCGGGGATTTGATCATTCCGGATGTGCGTAAGCGTTAAAAATGTTGTGCAGGCCGGGTAAGGCGCAGTCGCCACCCGGCGAGAAGCACGTTTCCAGCCCTCAATAATCCTCCATACAATCCACTCGCGCATATCCACTTTACTCAATCCCGCCTCCGAGCGACTGCCACAGCGTGATGCGGTTTTCCAGGTCGGTTTGCTGCAGCGATATCAGCGATTCCTGCGCCGACCACAGCGACCGCTGCGCGGTCAGTACCGTCAGATAATCCCCGGCACCCGCCTGATAGCTGCGGGTCGCCACATCCAGCGTTTTTTGCTCGGCCGCAACGTATTCACGCTGGGCATCAAGCTGCTCGCTGAGCGTTTCACGGCGTGCCAGCGCATCGGCCACGTCTTTAAACGCGCTCTGGATGGTTTTCTCGTAGGTGGCGATCAATCCCTTCTTCTCCGCTTCCGCGTAGCGCAGCTGGGCCAGATTGTTGCCGCCGCTGAACAGCGGCAGGGTGATGGACGGTGCGAATGACCACACCTTCATCCCGTGGCTGAACAGGGACGAAAGCGAATCGCTGCCGACGCCCGCACTGGCGGTCAGTGAAATGGTCGGGAAGAAGTTGGCGCGCGCGGCACCGATATTGGCGTTGGCGCTCAGCAGGTTGTGCTCCGCCTCCTTAATATCCGGGCGACGCAGCAGCGCGCTGGAACTGACACCCGCCGGGATCAGCGTGATGGCGTTATCGCTCAGGCTCTCCAGCGTACCCGGCAGCAGAGTGTCCGGCACCGTGTCACCCGCCAGCAGATTAAGGGCGTTTTTGTCCTGCATTACCTGCGTTTGATAGCTCGCCACGCTGGCTCGAGCCTGCTGGTAAACCGCCATCGCCTCGCTAACGTCCGTAGCCGCCGCCACGCCGACCTGCTGCTGACGCTTCACTATCCTGAGCGAGCTGGCGGCGCTCTCCATCGTCGATTTTGCCAGCGCCAGGTTGCTGTTATCGGCCGCCAGGGTCACCCAGGCGGTGGTCAGTTCGCTGACCATCGTCAGGCGCGTGTTCTGTGCGGTAAATTCACTGGCAAGCCAGGTTTCACGTGCTGCACGCGACAGGCTCTGGTTGCGGCCAAACAGATCCAGCTCGAAGCTGGAGACCGTGCCGTTGGCCTCATCGCTGGTCGCGACACCGCTTGCCAGCGTGCGGCTGCGGGTGTGGCTCAGCTCCGCGTCCACCGTCGGGAACAGGGACGATCGCGTTTCGCCGTACTGGGCGCGCGCGGCGTCAATATCGGCAATCGCTTTTTGCAGGTCGCGGTTGCTGTTGAGCGCCATCGTCACTACGCCTTTCAGACGCCCATCGTTCATCACCTGTTGCCACTGACTCACCACGGCGGTGGCTTCGCCGTGCGCACCCGGCAACGTCGCCGGGACGGGCGCAGCCGGGCGCTGATACGTGGGATCTAAAGAGACGCAGCCCGCGCTCATCAGCGCTAACACGAAAACAGATAAACGAAACATTATGACCTCCGGTTGCTGTGTTTACCGGAGAACAGACGTTTCACCAGTACAAAGAATAACGGAACGAAGAAGATCGCCAGCAGCGTGGCGGCCAGCGTCCCACCAATAATGCCGGTACCGATCGCCACCCGGCTGTTGGCTCCTGCTCCAGTGGCAATCGCCAGCGGCGTCACGCCTGCAATAAACGCCAGCGAGGTCATGATGATGGGGCGCAGACGCGTCTGGGCAGCACGCAGCGCCGCACGTGTCAGGGAGTAGCCTTCGGCGACTTTCGCCTCGGCAAATTCAACAATCAGAATGGCGTTCTTCGACGACAGGCCGATGGTGGTCAGCAGTGCCACCTGGAAGTAGACATCATTGTTCAGGCCGCGCAGGGAGGCGGCAATCGCCGCGCCCAGCACCCCAAGCGGGATCACCAGGATGACGGAAATCGGTACCGACCAGCTCTCATACAGCGCCGCCAGACACAGGAACACCACCAGGATCGAGAGGGCATACAGGCTCATGGCCTGGCCGCTCGCCAGTTTTTCCTGTAAGGACAACCCGCTCCACGCCCAGGTGCTGCCGGACGGCAAATTATTCGCCAGCTGCTCCATTTTGCTCATCGCCGTACCGGAACTGGCGCCTCTGGCGTTCTCGCCCTGAATTTCATACGCCGCCGAGCCGTTATAGCGTACCAGGCTTTCGGGGCCATACTCCCAGCGGGTGGTGGCAAAGGCGGAGAACGGGGTCATGGTGCTGTCGCTACCGCGCACATACCACTTGTTGAGATCGGACGGCACGGCGCGATAGTCGCTGTCGCCCTGGATATAGACCTTTTTCACGCGGCCGCGATCGATAAAATCATTCACGTAGGTACCGCCCCAGGCGCTGGAGAGGGTGTCGGTAACGTCGCTCAGGGAGAGCCCCAGCGACACGGCTTTATTGTTGTCGATATCCACCTGAAGCTGCGGCATCTGCGGCAGATCGTTGGCGCGAACCGCGTGCAGGGAGGCATCCTGATTCGCCTCGCCAATCAGCTGGTTACGCAGCTTGAGCAGCGTGTCGCGGTCGGTGCCGCCGCTCGCCATCAGCTCAAAGGTAAAGCCATTGCTCTGGCCCAGGCCGTCCACCGCCGGTGGCGTCATGGCAAAGATGGTCGCATCGCGGATGGTGCTCAGCTCCTGCGTGGCGCGCAGGGCAATGGCCTGAGCGGTGTTTTCATCCCCCTTACGTTCGGACCAGTTTTTCAGGGAGACAAACGCCATCCCGGCGTTCTGGCCGCTGCCGCTAAAGCTGAAGCCCTCAATGGTGAAGATAACGTTGGTGTTGGCTTTCTCTTTGGTGAGGAACCACTCGCGCACCTGGCGGCTGACTTCGGCAGTACGGACCGTCGTCGCGCCTGCTGGCAGGGTGTACTGCACCATGATTTCGCCCTGGTCTTCCGTCGGCAGGAAGCTGCCCGGCAGTTTCAGCATCGCGAACCCCATCGCGCCGCAGAGCAGGGCGTAGATGACCAGCATGCCGCCGGAACGGCGCAGGGCGCGCAGCACCTTGTTCTGATAGCCATGCTCGGTCTTGCTGTAGAAGCGGTTAAACGCGCCGAAAAAGCCCTTCTTATGTGGGGCGGTGTGGCTCAGAATCGAGCCGCACAGCGCAGGCGTCAGGGTTAATGCCACCACCACGGAAAGGAGCATCGCCGATATAATGGTGACCGAGAACTGACGGTAAATCACCCCGGTGGAGCCGCCAAAGAAGGCCATCGGCAGGAACACCGCAGAGAGCACCAGCGCAATCGCTACCAGCGCACCGGAGATTTCGCCCATCGATTTTTCCGTGGCTTCCCGGGCGGGCAGCCCTTCATCACGCATAATACGTTCGACGTTTTCCACCACCACGATGGCATCATCCACCAGCAGCCCTATCGCCAGCACCATCGCAAATAGGGTCAGGGTGTTGATGGAGTAGCCGAACAGCGCCAGTACGCCAAAGGTGCCCAGCAGAACCACCGGAACGGCCAGCGCCGGGATCAGCGTGGCGCGGATGTTTTGCAGGAACAGGTACATCACCACGACCACGAGGATAATGGCTTCGAACAGAGTCTGAATGACATCCTCAACGGAGATTTTGATGAACTCGGTGCTGTCTTTCGGGTAGGCCACGTCGTAGCCTTCCGGCATCGACTTTTTGAACTCGGCGATTTTCTCTTTTACCGCCGTGGCGGTATTGAGCGCGTTAGCGCCCGGTGAAAGCATCACCGCCATCCCCGCGGCCGGGTGGCCGTTCAGCTTCGCGGTGGAGGTGTAATCTTCGCTGCCCATCTCCACGCGTGCAACATCGCTGATGTGTACCACCGCGCCGTTAGACTGGCTCTTAACGATGATATTTTTGAACTGATCCACCGTCTGCAGACGCGACTGGGCGCGCACGGTCGCGGTCAGCTGCTGGGCGTTCGACGAGGGCAGCGCGCCGATTTTACCGGCGGAAACCTGCACGTTCTGCGCTTCAATCGCACTTTGCACATCTGACGGCATCAGCGAGTAGGACGCCAGCTTCGCCGGGTCGAGCCAGATACGCATCGCGTATTCCGCACCAAACACCTGCAGACTCCCGACGCCATCCACACGCGCCAGCGGATCCTGCATATTACTGACCAGCCAGTCGGCGATATCCGAGCTGCTGGCGGTGTCGGTTTTGTCGTACACCCCCATGATCAGCAGGAAGTTGCTCTGCGATTTCTCGACGGTGATCCCGGACTGCTGTACTTCAGTCGGCAGGCGTGATTCCGCCTGCTGGACTTTGTTCTGCACCTGGACCTGCGCGGTGTCCGGGTCGGTCCCCTGTTCAAAGGTGACAGTAATGCTCACCGAACCGTCCGAACTGCTGGTGGAGGTGAAGTAGAGCAGGTTATCCAGCCCGGTGAGCTGCTGCTCGATCACCTGCGTCACGCTGTTTTCCAGCGTCTGCGCGGAGGCACCGGTGTAGGTGGCGGAGATCTTGATCGACGGCGGGGCGACGTCCGGGTACTGCGCAACCGGCAGCGTGCGGATCGCCAGTATCCCGGCGAGCATTATGAGGATGGCGATCACCCAGGCAAAGACCGGGCGACGCACGAAGAAACGGGAAAACATCAGGCATTCCCTCCGCTGGATTTCATCTCTTCGGCCTTCACCTGTTGGCCGGCGGTGACTTTGTCGGTGCCTTCCACAATCAGCCTGTCACCCGCCTTCAGACCGCTCAGCACCAGCCATTTATCGCCGTAGGTGTCACCCGTTTCCAGCTGGCGTTGCTCCACCTTGTTGCTGGCGTTCACCACCAGCGCGGTGGCTTTGCCTTTGGCATCGCGGGTAATGCCCTGCTGAGGAGCCAGGATCGCGTCATCCATGATGCCCTCGTCCACGCTGGCGCGGACAAACATCCCCGGCAAAAGCTGATGCTGTGGGTTCGGGAAGACGGCGCGCAGGGTGACCGAGCCGGTCGATTCATCCACCGCCACTTCGGTCAGCGCCAGACGACCCTTTTCGCTGTAGGTGCTGCCGTCTTCTAGCTGCAACGTGACGCTGAGCGTATCGCTGTTCGAGGCGAGGGTTTGTTTGCGTAATCGCAGCAGATCGGCACTCGAACGCGTTAAGTCGACATACATGGCGTCCAGCCCGCGAATGGTGGCCAGCGCGGTGTCCTGCTGAGCGGTCACCAGCGCGCCGGGCGTGACGGAAGAGATGCCGATGCGTCCGGCAATCGGCGCGGTGACGGTAGTCCAGTTGAGGTTAATGCGCGCGCTCTCCTGCGCGGCTTTCTTTGACTCGACGCTGGCCTTGTCCTGCGCGCAGGTGGATTTCGCGTCTTCCGCATCCTGGCGCGACACGCCGTCGTCTTTCACCAGCTGCGCATAGCGCCGGGCTTTCTGGCAGTCGGCCTGCACCAGCGCTTGCGCCTGTTTCAGCGCCGCGGCGGCTTCATCAAACGCGGCGCGGTAGCTGGAGGGATCGATCTGATACAGCGCTTGTCCGGCTTTCACGGTATCGCCTTCGGTGAACAGCCGCTTCTGAATAATGCCGCCCACCTGTGGGCGAACTTCGGCGCTCATTGCGGCGGTGGTACGCCCGGTCAGTTCACTGACGACGGACACCGGCTGGCTCATGAGTGTGACAATCCCCACTTCCGGAAGAGGACGTTGGGGAGCAGATGTTTGCGCATTATCACACCCTGTCAGGAGGAGTAATGCGGCGATGGAGGTTGTTATCTTTTTCATCATCTTTTTCCAGGGTGAACGATGCCCGCCCTGTTAATGGCTTAACAAGGAGGAGGGCGTTTTAAAGGCACAGCGATACCGTATCTCTGGCAGAACCAGAAATGGTAAACCGGGAAATTACCTGTTCCCGTTAATTATTCACATGCGATTACTTCGCAGTGAAAAGCATATTTAAAATATTCTGATAAATCGGCTCTAATTGTTCTGACGGCACGTTTAAAGGCGTAAGCCGACGGTAAATTGTGCCTTCGATCATCACGGCGGTAATCTCCACGCAGCAGCGAATATGTTCATCACTTAAATGAGGAAACTGCTTTTTCAGGTGCGCACAGGCGTTGCTAAACATGCGGGCCTCGGCTGCGGTTAACATGGCGGCCACCTGCGGATTACGCGTCGCCTCGGCGGACATTTCGAGCATCAGCGCATCGTCGTCTTCGTTAATCGTCTGACGCCAGGCGAGCGCCTGCGGCATGCCTTCCACCACCGTTTTGTCCTGCATTCCCTCGATACGGGAATCGATAATACGGCGGATCATCTCTTCAATAATCGCATCTTTGTTACTGAAATAACGGTAAATTTGCCCGACGCTGAGTTTCGCCTCGCTGGCGATTTGCGACATACTGGCCGCATGAAATCCACTGGCGCGAAAGCAGCGCCGCGCGGCGGTGATGATCTCGTCCTGACGTTGTTTCTGCCGTTCTTCCAGTTTTGTGCTCATCGTCGATTACCGGGTAAAAAGTGAGAATGATCGTTCTCATTATACGTTTTGGGTGCGTATTGGAAAGGCTTTTTTTATTTACATATTGAATGAATATTTCAGGATTTAAAAAATGGAGGAAATAAGGAGTTTTTATGAAGGTTAACCTGTGAGATATTCAGATTGCGTGGAAAATAAGGAGAAAAATATGCACCTGAGCATAACAGAAAAAGTCACACCCGCAGAAAAAGAAGAGTTATTTGTGGGATTAAGAGCTTACAACGCCCAGTTTTTAGATATGGCAAACTTCAGCGGCGATATTGGCGTTTACATGCGAGACGAAAAGGGCGTCATGCTGGGTGGATTAATCGGCGTACGAAAAGGTGAATGGCTGAATATTGATTATCTCTGGGTGAGCGATACCGTACGGGGAACCGGCGTGGGCAGCCAGCTTATCAAAACGGCGGAAGAAGAAGCCCGACGTAAAGGCTGTACACATGCCCTGGTCGACACGGCCAGCTTCCAGGCGCGTCCGTTTTATGAAAAACAGGGGTACCAGCTGCAGATGTCTTTGCAGGATTACCCGTATCCAGGCATGCAGCGTCATTATCTGACGAAAGCGCTTTAGGCCCGGTTCTGCATTAGTCATTCCGCTATTTATTGCGAGTCGCTTTCTGAAATTGACGCGTCTCGCTTGCCTCCCTTGAGGGCGATGGCACATGCTTCGGCCTGGTCATTCAACCAGGGAGATAGCAATGAAACGTACAGCAAAACTCTTCAAAAAGGGGCGACGTCAGGCAGTGATGTTGCCTGCTGACTTCATGTTTGATACGGAGAGTGTTTACATCCGACGAGATGAGGAAGGGAACGTCATCTTGACTGCGAGATCGGAAAAGGAGCGTCACAGAGATAATTTTTTACGTTTATTGAAGCAGACTGATGTTCCTGATTCTTTCCTGAGTAAAGAGGAACGCAATCAGAGCTATACAACAAGAGATCCATTTGAAGGGTTCTAGAAAATGCTGCATATGTTGGATACAAACATAGTAAGCCACCTCGTCAGGCAACATCCCGGGGTGATAAAGCACTATTCTCGCACCCCAATAGAAAAAATGTGTATTTCAAGCGTGACGGAGGCTGAACTGCTTTATGGAATAGCCAAAAAGCAAAGTGACAGATTACAAAAAACAATACTTGAGTTCCTTAAAACCATCACTATTTGCGACTGGGACAGTGAAGCCGCAGCAACGTACGGTGAACTCCGCGCAGAAATGGAGAAGAGAGGGAGAGTGATGGGCGATCTCGATCAACTGATCGCTGCGCATGCTCTTAGTCGGGGTACAACAATAGTGACCAACGATCATGCATTCAGAATGGTGCAGGCGCTTGCCGTTGAGGACTGGACAACAGCGTCGTGATCGCCGATGCCAGGTGGCGCAGCGTCACCCGGCAATAGACCGCATATAACCTATCCTTCTTATTGATTCCTTTTCGGTTTTTATTTCACCGCCTCGTTGCCGATATAGTCACTGAAACGTTCATCAAAAGGATAGGTCTTGTGAAACTTCGATTGGGTGCTCTGGTTCTCGCGGGTCTGCTGCTGGCAGGATGCGATCAAAGTGGCAGCGATGCCAAACACATTAAAGTCGGCGTAATCAACGGCGCGGAGCAGGATGTGGCTGAAGTCGCCAAAAAAGTGGCAAAAGAGAAATACGGTCTGGATGTGGAGCTGGTCGGGTTTAGCGGTTCGCTGCTGCCCAACGATGCCACCAACCAGGGAGAACTGGATGCTAACGTCTTCCAGCATCGTCCGTTCCTTGCAGAAGATAACAAGGCGCATAACTACAAACTGGTTGCCGTAGCGAATACCTTCGTCTTCCCGATGGCCGGTTATTCCCGCAAAATCAAATCCGTGTCTGACCTGAAAGACGGGGCGACCATTGCCATCCCTAATGACCCCACCAACCTCGGTCGCGCGCTGCTCCTGCTGCAAAAAGAGAAGCTGATTACCCTGAAACCGGACGTGGGCCTGCTGCCAACCGCGCTGGATATCACCGCTAACCCGAAAAAACTGAACATTATGGAGCTGGAAGGGGCGCAACTTCCGCGCGTGCTGGATGACCCGAAAGTGGATGTTGCCATCATCAGCACCACCTATATCCAGCAAACCGGGCTTTCCCCGGTGCATGACAGCGTCTTTATCGAAGATAAAAACTCGCCGTACGTGAACATCGTGGTGACGCGCGAAGACAATAAAGACGCAGAGAACGTAAAGGAATTTATCCAGTCCTATCAGTCACCGGAGGTAGCGAAGGCGGCGGAGACCATTTTTAACGGCGGAGCGGTGCCGGGCTGGTAATGCCCACGGAATTTACACCGTCACGCTGGCATCTATCCGGCTTTCCGGCCAGAGGAAACCCTGGCCAAACCGTGCCCCTGAGGCGCAGGCTCGCTGTAAGTCCTGCGCGGTTTCAATGCCTTCGACGACAACAGCCCGGGCAATCTTCTCTCTGACGAAGTGAACCAGTGCGTCAAAGCGGGCGGGAGAACTCAGCTCTGAGCGGTCCAGCTTGATGCCATCTACCGGCAGAGCAAGACGCGCATAGTCGTCTGCCAGTTCCTGAGTCAGATCATCCAGCCAGATTTTCCAGCCCGCCGCCTTAAGCTGAAGCAGGGCGTGATGGATGCCGCGTTGCTCTGCGGCACTCATGCGGGTCACGGTTAACGGATCCTGAATTTCTATCGTTAAGCGCTGCTGGTGACGTAGCGCAAGCAACAGGTCGATGGCTTTAGCATCAAGCAGCTGGTCTGCCGGGAGATTAAGCCAGTACTGGCCTTTGTCCGGCATCTGCAGCAGCGTATTGGCCTGCCAGAAAAAAATTTGCAGCGCGCTGCGGGTGGGCAGTGAAGCGAAGAGTGCGTCAAGATTCACGTTGTGGATCTCCACCAGAACCTCATGCGCCACCGCCTGGCCGGAATGCAAATCGACTAAAGGCTGAAACCGCAATCCGGTGATGGCATGCAGCAGGGGAGAGGGAAGCACGGTGTACATGACAAGACCTGCAGAAAAAAAGGTTCCCGCGGACACGGGAACAAAGGCAAACGACACACGGTCGGGAAGTTAATTCAGGATCCAGCGAATGCTCTGATAGAACGAGGGGCCCCGCACGGCCTTCAGCTTATTCATGGCATTGTTTTTGTAGAAATAAACTAGCCTGACGTTGCAGCCGAGCTGACGGGCAATTTGCTTGGTTTTCAGGTTACATGAGTAGCCTCGCAGCACGCTCGCTTCCTCGTTGGAGAGCCTTGCAGGGCGCTGCCGCGTCGTAATGCTCACGTTGTAATGGTTTAACGCTTTTGGCGTCTGGCTCATCAGGATTTGCCACATCGCCTTGATATCCCCCAGCGACACGCGCTTATTGATGACCCCATCCACATGCTTAAATTTCAGAAAACCGACGGATAACGAATAGATATAGATCCTCGCCGCTGGCTGTTTTTCTTTAATGCGCAGAATATCTTCATTGGGCGTAATCATAAAACTGCCGATATTCAGTGGATCATAAATGACGATGTCCCAGGTTCGTTCGCTGAGGAGAAAATCTTCAATATTGCTGAACCCATGGAAAATAACATCCCGATGCGCGTCAGGTTCACGGTTGCCAAGATATTGCAGGCCAATCATTGTGAACTCACAACTATCAATAACGGCCACATGTATTGTTTCTTTCATGGTCATTCTCCTTTAGTTGGGCACCCGGTCCGTGTAAGAGAAACAGTAATTTGAATCGTGCGGTCACCCATGCCTTTGTCGCGAGACATGGCATAAAATGTATGCCAGGAGAATGTATTGCGTAAAGCCAATCCCTTTTATTATCGAAAGATAAAATTCCAAAAATATTTTAAGGTGAGATCTAATATTTTTAATCTTCTTATAATATTAGAGATAGATTTTTATCCTGAGAAATGGCGTTTGTTAAGGTTTGATATGGATAACACACTCTTTTTATGGGGTTTTCAGGCGGGGTTTTCAGGCGGGGTTTTAGCACGTTTTGGGTGTTGATTCGCCACTTGTATTGCTTCGCCAGGAATTTTAGCCTCCCGGGCGTTAAAATCCTGGTGGGAATAAGTTGTGAGCATGGGCTTATTACACTACTATCAGTCTCCTTTTATCGTGTTAATAATGAAATAATATGATTTTTTCTGAATTCACTCTCAGGATTATTGTGTTTTATCGGGTCAATATTCTGCAGGAGATGATAAGCGATGCGCTGCGTAAATTACTGCCTGAATATTCTCTGCAAATATCAATAGTGGAATCAACAGAACAGCTCTTTGATGCCATTAGCGACGGTCAGGTCGATATTGTTATGGCCGAGTTCAGTTATCTGTTTAACCATAAATCGTGGAGCGTACAGACCAGTAACCGGCTCAATATGTTATGTCATACGCACCACGTTAAGCGTGTACTTTTTGTGCCTGAATTACAGTACGGATTATTAAAAAGGGTGCTGGAGATGAAATACGAGCTGACCCTTTCCCTGCAGGACGAGCCCGGCGAGCTGAAAAGAGAATTACAGGCGCTGCTCAGAGCAGAAGAGGCCAGGCCGCGTGTCTCATCGTATCTGAAGGGAATGATGCGCGCTGGCGCGCGCTCGCGTTCGGTGCTTTCCGCCCGGGAGTGGGAGGTGCTGCATCTTCTGGTGGAAGGCTACACCGTGACCGAAATTGCCCAGCTGCGAAGCCGCTCGGCCAGTACCATCGCCACCCAAAAGCACAATGCGATGAAAAAACTCAACCTCACCAACCACAGCGAACTCATCAAATACCTGCAGATGGCGGGCCGGATCGGAAGTTAAGCGTCGATTCGCCGGAACGACAGCGTCCCGGCAGATGCGCATCAGGGGTAGATAATATTCAGCGTCGCCGTCGTATTGAGTTTGCCCTGACTGACCTTCGCCGGTGCCCAGACATAATAGGACGCCGCCATGGGCAGGGTGAACGTCTTGCTCAGTGCCCCGCCCGCCGCCACGTTGAACAGCAGCGTGGCATTTCCGCGGCTGGTGGTAGAGGTCGAGAAGATGACCGGCTGTTGCGGGTTATTCCGCTGAATCAGCCGCAGCCCCACGCCCTGTGCGGCACCGCTGCTGGTATCAACCAGTACGGAACTGTCGGTCGACAGCAGTTGCGTGCTGGAGAGGAACATCTCAATCGCCCGGTCAGACGTCCCGTTTGTCCCCAGATTCTGACAGCTCATATTGAGCGTAAAGGGCGTCAGCCCTGGCTGGGCAGAGGCACTCAACTGTGGGATACCCAACGTAGGTAAATGAACCGTCAGCCCCGCGTTGTCGAAAGAGCAGGTGGTCAGCTTCGGCGCATATTTGATGGTCATCGGCTGGCCAAACATATCCCGGTTATCGTATGGCCACTTAAAGCCGTTAAACAGCCACTGCACGATTTTCACCAGCTGATTGATCGGCCAGGTAATGATCTCCCAGAACGACATGCCGCTCATATCGCTGACGAACAAGACATCGCTCATGGTCGCCGTGTCCCCCGAGAGGGTCGTACCACTCTGATCAACCAGCGTAAAGCGCACGGTAAACGGCGTGTTCAGTTCAGAAGCCGTATGGTTACCGCTCGCGCTCAGCGTCTTGTTGGGATGCGTGCTGGTGATCTCCGCCCGCACCCTGTATTTGTCATTGCTGAAGCCCAGAATGGTGGCGTACTTACTGTCGGTCGAGAGGATCGGCGTGTAAGAAAACTCGCTGTTGCCGGTTGAGCAGTTAAACGAGCCGCTGTACTGGGTGCTGAAGCTCCCGGTCCAGGTCGGCGTGGCGGGCGTCAGCTTATCCGACAGATCGACGCTGATCGGCGGGCCATAGGAAATACTGCCCCCGGAACAGGTGGCATAGCTTGCCCCGCTGACGCAGGCGAGAAACAGAAAGGTCAGTAACCGTATCATGTTGATGTTCCGTTAGTAATGGCAAACAGAGGACGGGCTTTCCAGTCCCCACGCCGGTGCGGCGATAGTGCAATTTCCGCCACGCAAATGAACGCTAAGCTCACGTGGTGGTTGTTCCGCGCGAATGTAGAGCACGCTGGCCTGGCCGACATAACCCACCGACTCGCCGCGCTCGTTCAGCACTTCGGTACCAAACGGCAACGGTGCCCCGTCCGGGCGGGTGGCGCGCAGCATCCAGGACTGGCGCTGGTCGGTATCGAAGCGGATATAGTTCACCGCGCCATCGTAAGGGGCGACGTTAGCGATGTTGCCCAGCACTTCTGCCCCGCGGCTGTTCGCCGTTTCGGACAGGGTGATGGCATTTTTACGGTACGGCGTGGCGTAAGGCACCAGCGCCACGCCATCACGGTTGGTCACGATACTTTCGTCGCCGTTAACCATCAGCCCTTCCGCCTGCGGCGCATCGACAATGGTCATGGTGGAGCCGGTTTCGTTGGAGGCAAGCAGATGCCACGGCACGGCCACCAGGCTGCCGCGCCCGTTCAGCCCCATCTGGCGGTAGTCGGAGGATTCACTGTAGGAGCCACCAAGCGTCGCGAAGTTTGCCCGGTATGCGGTGTTCACGCTGGCGGTGTTGTTCCCGCCCCGCGCATTGCTGCCGGAGAGCGTATAGCTCAGGCGGTTCGACGCCAGCGCGTTGCCGCTCATGCTGATATTGCTCTGTTCATAATGCGAGTCGCTGGCCGTCAGGCTGGAGGTGACCCACGCGTTGTTATCAAACAGCGAGAAGGG
This sequence comes from Enterobacter cloacae complex sp. 2022EL-00981, assembly GCF_028737495.1. Classification (NCBI taxonomy): domain Bacteria; kingdom Pseudomonadati; phylum Pseudomonadota; class Gammaproteobacteria; order Enterobacterales; family Enterobacteriaceae; genus Enterobacter; species Enterobacter cloacae complex sp. 2022EL-00981. The sequence goes on along the minus strand of NZ_JAQZRK010000005.1, from coordinate 139,928 downwards.
CAGGCTGAGGGAGAGGTAAAAACGCGTCTCTTCTTCACGCTCGCTGTTGCGCACCCGGCTGGCGGAGACGGTATAGCTTGCCCGGCCGATGGCGTTGGAGTAGCCGGCCTGATATTCGCGCGAGGTTTGGCGGGAATTCCAGTAGTCGCGCTGTGTACCCGAGATAAACACCGTGCCCCAGTTGTCGGGCAGACGCTGGTTCAGGTTAAGCGTGAAGGTGTTTTTAGGCTGTGCGGCGCGCAGGGCATCCCAGGTGCTCATCGTCATCTCCGGAGCGACCCCGAAGCGATCTTCATACTCGTCATACTGTGCTTTCAGGCGTTGATACCCTTCCCGGGAGTAAAGCGCGTCGCTAAAGCTGTAATACCCTTTCGTGGAGTAGCGGTAGGCCGCCAGCGTGAAGTTGGTGGCTGTGGTATCGATAAATTTACTGTACGACACGCGAAAGCTTTGGCCGCTGTCGGTTCTGTCCTGCAGCGTGGTTTTGGCGTGGGTGACATCCACGGATACCGCGCCAAAGGGCAAATTCCAGCCGGTGCCGATAAGCCCCGCCTGATAATTATCGCTCACGATCGTGCCCGTATAGCCGGTCATCAGGTTATTAAAGCCATAGCGCAGCGTGGCCTGCAGGAACGCCGGGTCCGCCTCAAGGGTGTTTTGATGAACCTTTCCCGCCACCACGCTGTACTCGCTCACACCCTCTTTGAGCATGCCGGGCACGGCAGAGAAAGGCACCGTGAATGATTGCTGGGAACCGTCCGCTTCGCGCACGACCACCAGCAGGTCGCCCGCTGAACCGGTCGGCTGAATGCTGTCGAGGGTGAACTGGCCCGGCGGAACGTTCTCCTGATAGATGACGTTACCGTTCTGCATTACCTTCACCAGGGCGTTAGTGCGCGCCACGCCATGTACCACCGGTGAAAAGCCCTGCTGCGAGTTAGGGCGCATTTTCATATCGGAGGCCAGCGACACGCCGCGCACACGAAGGGAATCAAACAGATCGCCGGGAATATAAAAGTCGCCCAGCGTCAGGTTGGATTTCAGCGCCGCCAGCGGGCGGCGCAGGTAGCGGGTGTTATTCTGCCAGCTGCTGTCACCGCTGGCGGATTTGCGCCAGGTGCTGCTGTCGCGAAACTGCCAGCCCAGCAGGTTGGCACCGGAATCCAGCCCGGCGTAAAAATCATCGTTGGTCTCTTTGGCGGAGCCTTTCGTTCGCGTGTTGTACCAGGTGGTGTTCCAGGAGAGCATCAGCGCCGGGATCCCTTCGTCCCAGAACTGAGGGGCAACATAGCCCTCTTCGGTACGTAAGACGGCCGCCTGTGGCACGGTGAGTGCCAGACTTAGCGTGCTGGTGTCCGTTTTTACCTCGCCGCCCTGAACCAGATCGTGCAGCTGCACCTGGCCGTCAGTAATGGCGGGGGCCGGAATCGCTTTGGTGTTGATCCCCAGCATAAGCGCGTCTTTCCAGGCAAGGCGAACGTCATCCTGTTGCTCGCCGTACGTCACGGTATAGCGCCCCTTCCAGTCTCCGTTGACGTAAATATCCATCTCCTGGGGACCGGCTGGCATGGCGTTGTTTTCGTAAAAGCGTGACAGATCGGACTCACCGGATGCGCCAGCAAGCAGGGAGGTATCAAACGTTACCGCACCTGATTTATGCGAAAGCAGAAGCGAGCAGACAGCCAGCATGCAGAGCCTGTTTTGTTTCATTTTCATGGTGAGTCTTTCCGATCACTGGCTGGTGAGCGTGCGGGTTTTATACGCACCCAAATCATCCACATACATCAGCTGGTAGGTTTGGCCGCGTTTCACCGCGTTTTTTGTTGCGACGGTGAGTTGACCAAATGGCGCGACCATCGGTGATTCCTGCAGTAATTTGGTTTTGCCCTGGGAAATATTGGCAACCGTAATATGGAAAGGGCTGTCATTAACGATGCGGAACTGTTTACCGCTGGCGATCAGCGTCAGTTTCCCCGTTGCGTTATCCAGCGTGCCGGTTAACGAGGCCGGGCGATAAAACATTTTGATGCGTGATTTAATCGCCAGCTGAACGGTATTCTGGTTTTGTATATTTTCCGGCTTTGGCGGAATGTCGAGCACGTTCAGGAAAAAGACCGATTCGCGATCGCCCGGTAAATTCGCTGGCAACTTTTTTATCCGCAATTGCTGACCATTATGTTCGCTGACCTTCACCACCGGTGGCGATAACAAAAAAGGAACGTTTGCCGTTTCCGGGGTGGAGTTAATATCGCCGTCATCAATCCAGGATTGCACCAGCGCAGGGGCATCACCCGTATTGATTAACTGAACAATGACCTCTTTGTTATTCTCAGGATAAAGAACACGCGTGCCATTAATCACAATATTGGCCCATGCGTTGCCCGCGCTGAGCAGCAGAGATGCCAGCATAATAATCTTACGCATATTGGTAACCTTAAATACAGGCTTCGCCGGGACGAAGCCTGATTAACTGAAATTACAGGTAGGAAATGGTGTAGGTCACGTTAGAGCTCAACGCACCGACCGTTGCAGCAGCAGCGTTGGTTTTATAGTAATAAACGTCCAGCGTCAGCGTTTCTGAATCTGGCGCCGCTGAGGTACCCATAATGCTGGTGGTATAAGCCTGGTTCAGCGTAACCGGCGTAGATTTACCTGGTTCAACTAAGGCGAAACCGACATTACGCGCCACGCTGGCGTCGTTTTCATTAACGCTGTTATTCAACAGGTATTTGCCGTCGGTAGAAATATTATCGGCGCTGGAGAAATACACTTTCAGCGGCGTACCGGTCGTACCTGCTGCTGGCGTACAGCCAGAGAAGGTTAACGAAATGGATTTTTTATTTTTTGTAATCAGGCCAACCGTTGTTCCGGCATCCTTAACCGAAATGGGGGAGAGGGCGACGGTCATATCCGCGCTTTTCCCGCCATTAATCGTACAGGTGGTATCGGTAATAGCACCGGTAAAGTTAATTACGCCACCCGCTGAGTTATCTGCGGCAATGGCGTGAGTAGAGGCAATGGCTGCGCCAAGCACAGATACGGTCATGATCGTTTTGAACATGATAAACTCCATAATATTTTGTTTTATCTAAGAAAGAATGTTTCCCGGCTGCGCAACACACTGTGACAGGCTTACGCGCATCGCAACCTGAGTACGAGCCTTGACGATATTATGTTGCATCAAAAAGATACATAACAAAACATTATTCCGTTAATATTAAAATAATGAGATTATAATCTTGCTATAACGTTCTTTTAAGGATTATAACCTAAATACCTTCATTCGAAGGTCTTAATTAATGAATTAATAATTGTTAATTTATGAAGTTTTCTATGCGGCGTGCTCAAATAATATTTGATGACTTGACCACACCCTCTTTAGACCTATTATTGCGAGGGAAATACAGTCGTTTATAACAGTGGTGTAACAATCATATGAAGTATCTTATTGATCTCGCAATGCTTTATGAAGTGGACTCCGGTGTGATCATGATAAATGGAGAAGAGGAATCTTCCATTAAGTTATCAAATCAGGCGGCACGTTTGTTATATGAACTCATCATTAATAATGGTAAAACCCTCGACAGGGACGACCTGATTAAGAAAGTCTGGGAAGACCGGGGTTTTTCCGGCTCCTCGGTCAGTCTTAATGTTGCCATAAGTGAAATTAGAAAAGCTTTTCGGAGTTTAGGACGTGACCCGCTACTGATTAAGACCATTCGTGGAAAAGGTTTTAGTCTGGCCGCGCATATTGAACATCACACTGTCAGGCCGCCCGTGGCCGCTCCGGAAAAAATGATGACGGAAACCGTCGATATTGTGACGCAGCAGCGAGACCCGCCTGAAGGTTTGCGTCGTCGGGACAGCGGCTTTACCACCCTGTTCGTGATGGCGCTGGTGGCAATAATGGGTATTGCCGCGCTGCTGTTCTATCAAAATATGCGCGTCGCCGATCGTCCGAAGGAGTCCGATATCTATCGGCTGGGCAAAATTGACCGCTGTACGGTTTATCTTATTGATAAGAACATGTATCAGCCGCTGCAGGTCTATCTTAACCGCGCTAAAGAGGCGATCGCCCGTCAACATATCGACTGCGAACATCAGGCTGCTGATGCCTATTATTCAAAATTTAAAAAGTCACAGCTGGAAAATGATTTTTTGGCCGTCTGTTATCTGCAGGATGGCGCCGATAGCTATAAAAATTGCATCTCTTACAGAAGCCTGACAGGGAGTTAAGATCATGTCGAAGAGACAGATGGGTATATTATTGGGCGTGGTACTGCTGCTTTCCGTTATCGTCATTGCCGTGCTTTACCCGAAAAGAACTCAGGAAGTGGGATTTGGCTGTCAGTCTGATACGGTTTCCAGGAAAAACTATTCCACGGGAGAGTCGACCGCCCTGTCATTAACCACGCTGTTTCTGTTTAATGGCAGCGATATTGTCACGGTGATCCATAAAGGGGTATTCACCCGCGGCGACAAACGTTATTTGATTGACCGAAACTATGTCCTTAACGTTGAGAAAGTTGCTGGCAGTGATATTTACTATATTAAAGGAAAAAAACTGCATAAATCTGATGATGACATTGCCCCTGATGGAATTGTCAATGAGCTGCTAATGGACAGTATCGACTTCTTTTATGTTACCCGGGTTAAAGGTCATGCCTGGCTAATTAAAGGGCTGGTATTACCAATAATGATGTGCGTGGCTGTACCCACATCCTGATATTCTACAGAATAACCAGAATAGATGTTTATCTATTCATCAAAAAGTCTCAATTTTATTCATTATGTAACAACAAGATGCAAAAGCAGGTGGATATTTTTCATCTTTTGCTTTAAAGGGAATGAAATTTTCTGTATTGCCTCGTTATTTTTCGGGTGACTATACTTCGCCCCGAAAAAGGGGCTCCCCTTTTTTAAACATCTGGATTCTTTTTTGAAGGACTAAATAAATGAATAAACTGAACGCTATCGTTCTGGGCTCACTGCTGTCTCTTTCTGCCCTGAGCGTTGCTCATGCAGCGGAAACTACCGCTTCTGCAACCTGGCAAGCTTCTGCAACGAAAGACAGCGATTCCGATCTGGTTGTCACCCCAACACGCGCACTGAACTTCGTTTATAGCGCAAACACGAAAGCCTTTAACACCGACACCGGTCTGTTTGATGTGGCTATTCGTGGCGATCACTCTTCTGCAACCAGCTTCAAACTGGAAGCTATCGTTGATGACTCTGACAACACCCTGTTCAGCGTTGGCGGCGAAGCAACCAAACTGAAAGTGGGCGCGCGCTTTGGCGGGACCGATCTGGGCTCCATCGGTGGCACAGTGGGTACGAAGTCAACGGCATGGACTACCCTGGTTGACTCTTCAAACAACACCGGCGTCTCTTCTGGCCTGTGGAACCTGACCACCAGCGCAGGCGCGACGGCAAACACCGAAGTGACCGGCCAGGACAAGTTTGTGTTCTACGTCGATTCTGCACAGGACAGCACCGGTGCGGCGAAAGAGTTCAAAGACCTGACCAACAGCCTGTGGGAAGGTACTGTCTCCGTTGCGTTCCGCGCAACCTGGGGCTAAGAGCTGACAGTTACAGGGGCGTAAGCCCCTGTTTAGGGAAATATCATGTTTAGCCTCAAACCCATCTTCTTCTCTTTATTATTTATTTCCTCCTCCGCGCTGGCGATTAATGTTGGCAAAGTCACCACCATTATTCCTGCCGATGCGGATTCCACCGCCAAGGAATTAAAAAACGAAGCGGACAGCGTGCGCATTATTTCCATCAGCGCCCAGCGTATCAGCAGCCCGATGGATGAAGGCGTGGTGATTAATCCAGAGCAAACCGACGAGTTGCTGCTGACGCCCACGCGCATGGTCATGCCCGCCGGAACCAGCAATATCGTCAAATTTTACTATCACGGTAAGGCCGACGATCGGGAGCGCTATTACCGCATTACCTTCATTGATGAAGGGGTCAGCGAAGATCTCGACAACGGCACGCAAAAGAATGGCAAAGGGATGACCCGCGCCGTGGTGAGTACCATTCTGGTGGTCCAGCCCCGGAAGAAGAACGTCGATTTCGTCTACGTGGCCGGGAAGATCACCAATAAGGGCAATACCGCGTTTCGCGTGAACGCGAGCGGAACTTGCCTGAAACCCAACCCGGAATCGCCGACCACGCCGTGCGTCAAAAACTTTTACCTGATGCCGGGCACCTCCCGCGCGATCGACGATATCAACGTAACGGACAGCCATTTTCATCTCGGAATTTGGGACCTGAAACAGTTCATTCCTGTTAAGTAAGGATGCATGGTGAAAAATAAATTAGTGTTGCCGGTGATGATGGCGTGCACATCCGGCCTCTTGCCCGCGTATGCGCATGCGGCCTCCAGCTCCGTGGTTATCGCTAATTACCGTTTTCCCGACTCGCTCTATGCCCTGCTGGAGCAGGGGATCAAAATCCCCGTTTATCTGGTCAATACCCGCCCGGGTGCAGCGCAACAGGCGGGTAGCACCGGTGACGTGAGCGAGTATGTCCGTATTGGCGACGTAACGATCTACGCAGAAGACCGGCAGCTCGGGCTGCGCGATGTCCAGGTCCAGGAGTCAGACAACGGTATTCGCCTGTCAAAAGAGATGCGGACGCTGCTGCAAAGCATCAACGGCAAGCAGTTTGACGACCATATGCGTATTCCGGTGAGCGCCGGGTCGGCGTTCGAGCTGGATCAGAAAAAAATGCGCCTGCTGCTGAACCTCTCCCAACGTGACTACGGGGTCAATATTCGTCCGCGTGAGGTGGATATCGATGCCCCTGAATCAGACGATCTGAGCGGCACGCTCTCCTATAACCTGGGGGCGTATCACACCGAGAGCGGCTACGGCGACAGCTGGTCATCCGGCTATCTCAACGCCAAAAGCTGGGTCTCGATGGGGGTCGATCACCTGCTGGTCGATGGCTCGGGCTACGTTAACGAGAACAGCAGCGACACCCAGATGAACGCGGTGATGTGGGAACGTGACTATCAGGGCATGCGCTACGCCGCCGGGATGTTGAACGGCTGGGCGATGCAGTCTCTTGCCAGCGTCAGCGGGATCTCCGGCGGAGAGGTGTACGGCGTCTCCGTGGGGAACCAGGCCAACTCGCGTAAGCGGGACAATACCCTCTCCCTGACGCCGATCGTGGTCTATTTCCCGACCGCCGGAGAAGCCCGCATTCGTCGTGACGGCCAGCTTATTGGTATTCAACGCTTTGACGTGGGTAACCACGAAATCGACACCAGCGCGCTGCCCTACGGGATTTACAGCGTGGAAGTCGAGGTGGTCAGCGGCAGCCGCACCGTGTCACGGAGCATGTACACGGTGAACAAACCTTTCACTAACAACGTGTCGGAATCGCTGCGCTGGCAGACGTGGGGCGGGATTTATAGCCGCGACAAATCCGTCGTCAACTATAAGAAGTACGCCAAACGGAAAAACGAGCAGGACAACAGCTACTACTACGATTACGACACCAAACATAAAGACACCATGTCGCTGGTCGGCGCCTCCTTCAGCAAGCGCAGCGGGATGGTCGACTGGAACGCCTCCGGCTATATGATGCGCGAACACGTGGTCAGCGAACTGTGGGCCTCCCTGAACCTGACCGGGTACTTCTCGGTGAATACCCAGACGATGGCCGCCTCTGACGGAACGTACCGCGCCAACTACGGGGCTAATGTCAGCCTGCCGTGGAATATCGGTTCGGTCTGGTACTCGCATGAGCAGCTCTCCAGCGGCAAGTTCCTTGATATCTATGAAAACAAAGGCAACACGTGGGGGGCATCGTTCAGCCTGCCGTCGTTTGGCCTGCCGTCCGCCGGCAACCTGAGCCTGATGCGACAGGAAGACGACGTATACCGCTATAAACGCTATCAGGTTGACTACTCCCAGGGGCTGTATGCCGGTCGTTATGGTACGGCGCGCCTGCGGGTGGGGATGTCGCGCAATAAATACGAAGGCTATTACGAAGAGAAAGACCGCTACGTGATGCTCGATTTCTCGATCCCGCTGGGTAACACCGTCTCGGTGGGCGTTTCCCATAACCGCGATACCGGCACGGCGCTTAACGTCAGCGCCAGCCGCCAGTTCGAAGGAGATTACCTGAAGTCGGTTACCGCCAACGTTTCACGAGCTTTCAGCAGCAACCAGGATCGCACCGTGAGCGGCGGGGGCAGCGTGAGCTTCGACACGCCGTGGAACAGCAACATTCTGAGCGTGCAGAGCGGCACCAGCAAAGGCTGGAACTCCACGCTGACCAGCGACGGCAGCGTGGGCTGGTCGAAAGAGGCGGTTGCGGCCGGTAAAGGCACCCACAGCGCAGGGGTGATCGTCAGTACCGGGCTTAAGTCCGACGAGTCGCTCACGCTGAAGCTCAACGGCCGCACGGAGCGCATCAAGGGCGATAAAACCTGGCTGTCGTTACCGGCCTATCAGGCCTATGACCTGGAGGTCATGAACAGTGAAACCGGCACCGAAAGCTATGACATTGGCGCAAATGCCCGTCGTCATATCACGGTTTACCCGGGGAACACGGTGGTGATGAAGCCGCAGGTGAAAAAAATCGTCACCCTGTTTGGCCGCCTTGTTGATGCCAACGGTAACCCGGTGAGCGCCACGCAAATCAAAAACCACGTGGGTCTGACCCGCACCGAAAACGACGGTCGCTTCGTGATTGACGTGGACAAGAACAATCCGGTGCTCAGCATTGCCACGCCGGACGACAGCGTCTGCGAGGTGCGTCTGGATATTGCGTCCAACCGTGGCGCGCTGTGGCTTGGGGACATCTCCTGCGATAAAGGCGATTTCGTCTGGCAGGAAGCAAAAGGAACACGGGAACGTGACGATGAAAAAGATATTCGCTCTTAATCTGCTGCTGCTAAGCGCGGCGGCGCAGGCGCAGCAGATGCCCTATTTCGCGATCAACAATCCGGACAACAACGGGACGGGCAACACGGCGGCGCTGTTCAGTCTGAACAGCACCTCCACCGCGTTTTTACACGGCTCGCGGGAGTGGCCCACCCTGAGTGCGAAAACCAACAACGGGATTGCCACCTATATTCCGGACAACAGTTTTAACGGCCCGGCAGGCAGCCCGCTGACCATCAACTTCAGCGTCACAGGCTCCAGCGCCTCGCCGTTCTTTAAGGGCACCGCGTGTTCGTCAAGCTGTGGTACCACGGGCTATACCGCGACGACCAGCTATTCCGACACGTCCATGGTGGTGAAACCGCCGGTCATTGAGCCGGGCACCGCTTATGGCCGCTGGGTGCTGGGGGATCCGTTCTTTGATTATCTGCTCAATGCTGCACCTGGCAACGAGGTGACGATTACTTCCACGCCACAGATCTCCTCTATCGGCAAGGTCACCACCACCAACACGCTGCATAAGGTCGGCACATTGACCATGACCAACTCGCGGGCGCTGGATCTGGGCATTGACCCGATCAGCGGCGAGGTGACCATTGTGGATGGTTCAACCGGGGCGACGTGTACTAAATACACCCGCAATACGGTGTCGGGTGTGCTTTGCGAACTGCTGGAATACACCTTTGTCGGGGAAGATATCACCGGCTACAACCCGGGGCTGGCGCTGACCTCGTCCCGCGTGAACGGCGTGCTGCAATCGCACATGAACGGGGGGACGGGGCTGGCGGCGGAAATCACCTTCGATGAGAGCAACTGGTACAGCATCTCCGGCGGCATCCTGAGCGACACTCGCGTGCTGGCGAATACCTTCCTCGCTGCGCCGCAAAAAAACGGCGGCAAGGCGTACCTGAAAATCTTCCTCCCGAAGGCGCTGATTTTGAGCGTGGCGCAGGCGGGGGATGGCAACAACATCGGCAATATCGTCAGCCTGTGCCTGACGCCGGGTAACAGCTCGCTGGCGGCGGATTTCTGCTTCCAGCCGGGGGGCGGGCTGGTGATTGACCCTATCCAGCCAGGCCTTGCGATCGTGCCGGATAACCCGGATTACACGCTCGACCCTAACGGCCTGGGCGGTTCCGGGAAAGGCACGATTGGCGAGGGGCCGATAGAGATCCCCTACACCATTACCTACAGCGGCGCGCAAAAAGATGCCGCGATTGCGGTCACGGTGAAGGTCACCGGGCCGACGCAGAGTCTGAACGGCGTGGACTACTGTGCCTTTAGCGGTAACGGCTTCACGGTGCCTGTCCCCGGTAACGTGCTGCTGGGCAAAAGCCAAACGCTGAAGGCGCATAACTGCAAAGGCGAGGCGCTGTCCATTCCCGCACCCGCCACCCATGCGGAAGAGTGGGACAAGATAAGCTCAGGCGTGACGGACATGTGGCTGTGGAAAACCCCGCTGGTATTGCAGTTTGTGATGAACAACCCGGTATCGAAAACCACCTATGACGGTAATACGTGGTTTGGTGAAGTGACGGCTCAGGGTCGAATTGATGTCAGTGCATCCTGGAATTAAACGTGTATGACTGGAAAATTCCTGGCTATTTTCGCAATAAATTGCTTCATTTCTGCAAACGCAAATGCTTTAATTATTGAAAATCTAAATATTGATTTTCTACCTGAAAAAGAAGTTGTTTTTCAGCCAATAAAAAACGATACCAGCGTACGACAGAATTATACTGTTTCGCTTATTCAGGTTGATGTCCAAAAAGAACACGGGAAAGAGACTGAAATAAAAGATGGCGAGGTGATGTTCTCGCCAAAACAGTTAACTCTGGAGAGTGGCGAGCGGGCCGGATTTAAGTTTTATTATACCGGTCCGCACGACAGCAAAGAACGCTATTATCGCGTTAAATTCACCGAGACGCCGCTTCAGGCGCGGGTTGTGATGAGCAAAGGCCAACGCATTCAGTCGGATGTGGTGGTTTCGCTTGAGGCTATTTTAATTGTCCGACCATGGACAAGGCATTTTGATTATACGTTTAGTAACGGGGTGGTGAGTAATACCGGGAATACCTGGTTTAAATATGTCTCTTCTCAGGGATGTAGCTCACAATATAATGACTCAAAATATCTTCCACCGGGTCAACGGCTGGAAATAGATAATTACGCGCAGCCCGCAAGGCGGATGATTATTTATGGAAATAAAATCATCCCGCTTACGCGCTGCCCGTAACAACCGCTTTCCTTCATAAAAGGAAATTATCCTTTGGCGCAAGCTGAAGATTTACAACTACAGGAGAATAAAATGAAAGCGATTTCATTCGTAGAAGCGAAAGATATTATCGGTGGTGCATTAAACCCATTCGCTGGCCTCGTTAAAGGTGCACAGCTGGGTTATGACACCGGTGCAAGCATCATGGGCATGGTAGGCGGCGTGGTTGGCGGAATTCTGGGGGGCGCAATGGGCTTCCTGGGTGCGCTGGTTGGCAGCTACAACTAATTCAACGAACAGGAAGACAATCATGCAAGTTATCGATTTCAAAAAAGCACAGGCCATCATCGGTGGCTGGGATCCGTTTGCTGCTGCCCTTCAGGGCGCGAGCGCAGGCTATAACGCAGGCAGCCAGATGTTAGGCGCGCTGGGCGGCACCATCGGTGGTGTGTTTGGCCTGGTGGGCGGCTTCATCGGCGGCTTCTTCAGCGCATAAGTTATCGACCTATGCTTATGGCCCGCTTTGCCGGGCCATTTTTTTATTTCAGCCACGGATAATTATGTTTTCGCTTTTTCAGTATAAAAAAAAGGGTAAGACACCCGTTATTCGCCAGCATGAATATACCGAATGTGGGCTGGCCTGCCTGGCGATGGTGCTGGGGCACTATGAACACCACGTCTCCGTCAGCCAGCTGCGCAGGGAGCTTACCGTCTCTGCCGACGCGGGCACTTCGATGGCGGAACTCATGACCCTCGCCAGCGATAAAAATATGACGGGCCGGGTGCTCAAGGGCGAAATCACTGAAATTGAAAGTGCCGAACTGCCGCTCATCGCCTTCTGGCGCGGCAATCATTTCGTGGTGATCGTGAAGGTTGACGGGCGCAGCGTAACGGTCCACGACCCGGCCAGCGGCGTGCGTCGCTACAGCCTCAAGGAGGCGCAAAAACTCTTTTCCGGCTACGTGCTGGAGCTGAAGCCGATGCCGCACTTCGACAAAAAATCCCCTGACGAGACGCTCACGCTGGGGCGGCTGGCCAATAAATCCCCGAGCTTGTTTCAGCGGCAGGTGCTGCTGTTTGTGCTCTCGATTTTTACCCTCATCACCATGCTGGCCAGCCCCACTTACGTGCAGCTGATCATGGATGAGGCCATCTCGCGCAACGACAACGATCTGGTGATCTTACTCACCGCCATTTTCGCTATCGTCTTTATTTTTGAAGTCATAGGTAAGTTCCTCAAGCAACTGCTTGAGATCCTGATGCGTAACATCGCCTATGACGACCTCAGCCAGTCGGTTCGCCGCTATATGCTGCGTACCCAGATCGGCTGGTTCCGCAGCCGTCCGCCGGGCATTGTGCTGGCGATTGAAAAATCGCTCCATGCCTGTGCGGAGTTCATCAGCAATGGCTATGTGCAGATCCTCTTTTCCAGCTTGATCGCCTTCACCAGCCTGCTGTTTATGCTGCTGTATAACGTGAAAATCGCCGTGCTGACGATGCTGCTGATGGGGGTGTTCTTCCTGATCCGCTTTTCGCTGATCGGCCCTTACCAGCGCGCGGTGGACGACTCCATCGAGCGCACCGCAAAGTATGAATCGCTGCTGGTGGAGACGCAGAAGGGGATCATTACCCTGAAGGCCAACAACATGGAGCAGGCCCGGGACGCGGTGATGGATAAATCCCAGCGTGAGCACATAGCCGGGCTGATGCGCAAAGAGCGCCTGCTGGCCCGCTTTGATGTTGCCTCGCTGCTGGTGATCAACGCCGAGCAGCTGCTGGTGGTCTGCTTCGGCGCGTGGCTTATCCTGGAAGGGCAGATGAGTATCGGGATGCTCTACGCCTACATCAGCTACAAACGCTATTTCTCCGACGCGATGGTACAGGTGGCGCAAAAGCTGCTGGACAAAAATGCGCTGAAAGGGCCGCTGGATCGCGTGGGCGACCTGCTGTTTGCCCCCTCTGAAGCCAGCCAGTTTGGCCGGAAGATTGTGACTTCACCCGTCAGTCTGGCCTTTGAGGATGTCTCTTTTGCTTATCCGGGACGTGAGGCGACCCTGCAGCACATCAACATGACGCTGAAGCAGGGCGAAGAGGCGGTGATTGTCGGCCAGAGCGGCTCCGGGAAAACCACGCTGCTGCGTCTGATCTCCGGGATGTTGCTCTCCACATCGGGCAGTTTGCGGATCAATACGATCCCGATCACCGAGTGCGATCTCTCCTCTTTGCGCCAGCATATTCGCATTGTGCATGCGGACGATATTCTCTTTACCGGCTCTATTCTGGATAACCTCTCCTGCTTTGATAGCGCGCCGGACAAGGAGCGGGTGATTGCTGCCTGCCGGCTGGCGGAGATTGACCACGTGGTTGCGCGTCTGCCGCACGGATACGAAACGGAGCTGCTGCCGGGAAATACCTTTTTCTCCGCAGGCGAGATGCAGCGTCTGGTGCTGGCGCGCGCCCTGTACAGCCAGCCGAAGCTGCTGCTGTGCGATGAAGTGACGGCAAACCTCGATAAAACCACGGCGCAGAAGGTGCTGGCGAACCTGCGTGGTCTGGGGATTGGCCTGGTATTTGTCACCCACTCGCCGGAGGTGGTGGGCTGTCACGGACGGCTCTACACCATGGAAAACGGCACGCTGCGGGAGAGTGAGCAATGATGTTTCTGCCCCGTCTCTACGCCCGACTTTGCGCCCGGCAGGCCGGACGCACGCTGCTCGCAAGCCGGATCACGCAAAACTACAGCCAGTTTATGCGCTGCCCGGAGACTGACGTCCCGCCCGATTTTCTGCGCCAGAACGCCCTGGAGATGAGCGGCTTTCATTTTGTCGAGCAGATCTTCCCGCCCGCGCTGTGGCGGCGCAACGTGCGTTTCGATCTCCACGCCCGGGTGGCTGCATTTACCCGCGAGCAGGATTTCTATTCTCAGCCCCGCACCCTGCTGCTGGGCATGCGCTGGGCCGGATTTGGCCTGATCGCGGATGCGCTGCTCGCCACCGCGCCAGACGACGTGCGCTTTCAGTTTGTTACCCGCCTTCCCGCGCTGCACAAGCTGATGGCGGCGCACGAGGAGCGGCGGGCAGGGGCGTTTTTCGCCCCGCACCGGCTGGTGACCGTGCTGCTGGTGGATGAGCGCCTCCCGGATGCGCCGCTGTTCATGACCCAGGCGGGCGACCAGAAAGCGTGGTTAACGGACGTGTCGACGCGCTTTTTAACGCGCTACGGATACGTGATTCGTACGCTGCTGCCCGGCTGTTCGCTGCACTCGGCGGAATTTGCGCTGGAGAGCCAGACCTATGCCCCTGCGGAGTACCGTCAGGCCGCCATCGCCACGCTGAACGCGTTGCGTAAAACCCCCACGCTCTGGAGTGCATGGGACGATCTTTCAGTGATTTATCATGGATGACATGTCGTGAAATTAAGAAACCGAAACCGACAACGTCGGGCGCTGATCCCGCACCATTTTTCAAAGAGCTACGAGATCAACGCCCCGCGGCTGAAAGGCGTGTTAACGCTGTTTATCTCCTTTTTTCTCTGTCTGCTGGTCTTTTCGATCGTCTTTAACTTTTCGGAAACCACGCTGGCGCGCGGGGTGCTGATCCCGGCCCAGGGGGATGTGGAAGTGCGTGCCAGAGAGTCCGGCACCATCGTGGATTTTGCCGTACGTCCAGGCCAGTACGTGAAAGAGAATGACCCGCTTTTTACCGTGTCGCAGGACTACGGCGGCAAGCAGGGCTCGGTGGTGCAGTTCGATCGCCAGCAGATGGAGGCGGAGAAAAAGCGCAGCGAGCAGCGCGTGCAGACCATTGAAGATTCTATCGCTACGTACCGGAAAAACCTGGCGCAGCAGCTGGATATTGCCGACCGGCAGATTGTGGTATCCCGCGACAAAGTGAAAAAGCTGCGTGCGTTGCTCAAAAACAGCACCGATACCTATGAGGCGTGGAAAGCGATATCCGGGAAAGGCTATGTGTCGAAGGTCGATCTGGATAAAAGCCACAACGACGTGCTCAACGCTCAGCTTAACCTGACGCTGGAGGAGAGCAGTATCCTCGATCTGGAGGCGCGCAAAACCAGCCTGACCGACAGCACTCAGTCGCAAATCGACTCCCTGAGCCAGGAGCTGCTGTACGTGAAAAACCGGATCAGCGAAATTGACCGCAACCTCTCCAGCCGGGGCAGCTCTACGATGGCCATGCTGGCCCCTGCCGATGGCTACGTGGTAGCGATCAACTTCCCGCCGGGCCGGGCCATTACGCAAAACAGCGAGGTGGTGGTGGTGATCCGTAAAAACACCGCCGCGTCGATGGAGGGGTACCTCTATGTGCCAGCCACGGGCGTGGGCCGGGTGGCGAAAGGGGATAAGGTGAAGCTGCGCTTTGACTCCTGGCCGGTGGATAAATATGGCTCGGTGGAGGCCACCCTGTCTGATTTTTACGAGGTGAATATTGATGCGCATTCGGCGCTTATCCCGCTGCAGGAGGGGCAGAACTACTATCTTGCCAAGGTGCGGGTGCCTTCCTGGTTTACCGATCCGGACAACAAAAAGCGTCTGCTGATGGGCGGGATGACGGTTAACGCCGATATCGTTATCGATCGCAAACCGCTTATCAATCTGCTGATTGCGCCGCTGGAGCGGGTGCGTAAACGGTTTATCGATTGACCCGATTTCATCGTTCATCGCCCATTAGCCCACAGGCTAACGCCGGGTCGCGGGCTATTCTCCTTATCACACGCACAGGAGAATAGCCCATGAACATCACTCATATTCGCAATGCTACCCAACTGATCACATATGCCGGTAAACGCTTTTTGATCGACCCGATGCTGGCCGCAAAAGACGCTTACCCCGGTTTCCCCGGCACGGCGCGGGCCGAGATCCGTAACCCAATGGTTGAACTGCCCGTTGACGTCAGCACGCTGCTGGACGCTGATGCGGTGATCGTCACCCACACCCATGACGATCACTGGGATCGCGCGGCGGTGGAACTGATCGCCAAAGACAAACCGATCTATGTGCAAAACGATCGTGATGCCGCGCTGCTGCGAAGCCAGGGTTTTCATAACCTGACGGTCATGACCGACGAGACCACCTTTGGTGATATCCGCATCGCGAAAACCCACGGCGGCCAGCATGGTACCGATCGCGCGTACGCGGTGCCGGAGCTGGCAGAGCGTCTGGGCGAAGCCTGCGGTGTGGTTCTGCGCCACCCCGACGAGAAAACGCTCTACATCGCGGGCGATACCGTCTGGCGTGATGCGGTGGCGGCCGATCTGCAAAAACACCAGCCGGATGTGGTGGTGCTTAATGCCGGATACGCGCATGTGATCGGTTTCGGGCCCATCATTATGGGGGAACAGGATCTGCTCAACGTTCACTTCCTGCTGCCGCAGGCAAAAATTGTGGCGGTCCATATGGAAGCCATTAACCACTGCCTGCTGAGCCGCCGCGCGCTGCGGGAATACGTGGAAGCGAACCAGATCGGTGATGCGGTGAGCATTCCCCAGGACGGCGAAACCATTATATTCTGAACACCAAAAAGGGAAGGAGAGACAGATGCCACTTATCAACGTCGCGATTGTCGCGGTGGACGGGTTTAGCCCGTTCCACTACTCCGTTCCCTGTATTCTGTTTGGCGACGCGGTTTCCGGCGAAAAGCGCTTTAACGTGACGATCTGCGCCGAAAAACCCGGCGTTCTCACCTCAAAAGAGGGTTTTGCCCTTAACGCGACGCAGGATTTTTCAGCCATCGCGCAGGCGGATATTGTGGTGGTGCCCTACTGGCAGCACGTGCTGGATCGCCCGCCTCAGGCGCTGCTCGACAGCCTGGTGCAGGCAAGAGACAACGGCGCGGAAATCGTCGGGCTATGTCTGGGGTCGTTTGTGCTGGCGTATGCGGGCATTCTCGACGGCAAGCGCGCGGCCACCCACTGGGAGTTTGAACATCACTTCCAGTCGCTTTTTCCGCGCGTCCAGCTTGATATCAACGCCCTCTACGTGGATGACGACAATATCATCACCTCCGCCGGGACCGCCGCCGCGCTGGACTGCTGTCTGTACATCATCCGCCAGCGCTTCGGCAGCGTGGTCGCCAACCAGATCGCCCGCCGGATGATTGTGCCGCCGCACCGCGAAGGCGGACAGGCGCAGTTTATTGCCCAGCCGGTGCCGAAGGACACCCGCGACGCGCGGATTAACGGCCTGATCGACTACCTGCAGCAACACATTACCGAGCCGCATAATCTCGACTCGCTGGCAAAGGTGGTTTCGATGAGCCGCCGCACGCTGACCCGCCATTTTGTCAACGCCACCGGCATGACCGTGGCCGACTGGCTCACCGCCGAGCGCCTGCGGCGCAGCCAGATCTTACTGGAAGCTGGCAATATGCCGGTTGAACGCGTGGCCGAGCTGGTGGGGTTTAACTCTGCGGTGACCTGGCGACAACAGTTTAAGGCGCGTTTTGGCGTCAGCCCGACGGAGTGGCGCAAGACGTTTCGTATTCAGCCGTCTGTAGCAAAAAATAATGCTGTTGCGATGGAATAAATAGGCGTGGGAGGCATCTTTGTCACTTAAGCTGTCTGTGAATGCCTGTGCATCAGGCTGGTTACAAGACCCATCTCTTCCGGTTAATATATTCCACGTTACTTTCCAGAAGAAAAGGTAGTGGCATGTCCAATATTGAAACGCAGTTACTTGACGCAGGTTTTACCGGTAGAGAATTAGCGTATCTGAACCGGAATATTAGTCGTTATGGTTCATCCTTGCTCGAGGTCGTGCTTGAGTTAGGTAAGCGTTTCATCATGGTACTGTGTATTACGGCAGCGGTGGCTCTGATTTTCCTGGCGCTTCTTTTCTTTGCTGAACAGTACAATGTTATTTCCGGGGGCATTTCTCTATTCATCGTGTTGATGATTGTATGGTTTTTTCAACCCCCGATCATTACCTACAAAGCCTGGCGCTACAGGAAAAAATACATTAGTTCTGGTCAGACGCGTTAGAAATTAAATCAAAAGAGACTTTTGCAGAGACACCCCAGCCGACAATTTTCATGGTGAGCACTGCGCGATTCATTCTATCGACTTTGCGGTAAAAATCGAGCGGGAGATATCGGAAAAGACGCCAGGATTCTGGTTTTCGTATGGCACCAAATACCGTATAGACGCTTGCTGCCAGGCTTACGCTGTTGATCATTCCCAGTGCTGATTCACGTTTAAAACCCATAAACTGAGCGAAGCCCATTACGCCATCGGCCAGCATACCTTCTGAGTTTGGCTGATGCTGAAGTGTTCTGTTAATTTCTTTTGAGATGGCATTTGCACCATCCAAAACCAAAATCGCGCCAGCAAGCGCACCCACGGGATTCATTGTCATCATGGCACCGACACCTGCAACAACTTGCAATCCGGCAAGCACAACCTTAATCGATGAGATCACGTAACCGACGACTTTATTATTTTCTTTAACCAGTTCCACCTGAGCATATATCTGAGCGGTACGGGAGCGAAGCATTCTGCTTTGATCAAGAAGGCTTTCGTTCTCTGCTCGGATGTTTTTCAGGCACGCCATGCATTCTTCGTCACTTTTGGCCGCCCGGGTTGCGCTAAATTGTTGCATGACAAACTGCCGGATATCGTCCATAAATTTGATTCGTGCGAGACCGTCGCTGAGATGCTGCCCACCAACAATATTCGCAGTATTGATAAGCTTCCTGGCTTCAAGATTAATCATTGTTTCAGTCCATGCTCGGGCATTTTGACCAGGGAAAAGGGCAATATCCATTTTATTTTTCTCGTCTGATAACCAACATTTACAGATTATCCTTCCAGCATAAACAGGCAATCTTAAATTGAAAATTGTATTGCGAACTGAGCGTTGCGAAGGTGCATGATTGCGGAAAGTGTTATGTGATTATCCCGCCAGTACGGCGGGATATTTTATACGTCACACGGCTTTACTGAACAATCACGCGGCCGTTCAGCGGCTGAAGCGGACGGTTATTGCTGTGCTCAAGCGCTTGCTTAAACATCTCCAGCTGCTTTTCTGACAGGGTGACGGTGTTTTTCATCACCAGCCAGCGCAGCCCTTCGGTGCACGGTGGGGTGGTCAGCGAGCCGCTGAAGCGATAGTAGTGCAGGTCAGCCGGGAACAGCGGACGAAGATCGAGGTGTTTATCAATCGAGATTTCGTGGTCCTTTTCCTTCGGAAGGCGCGCCAGCAGCGGGTTGAGTGCGCTGTTTTCCGGGCCGACCTCAAACATAACGGCAAGCACCGCGACGTCGCCCTCTTTGCTGGCATGAACAAAGTGCGCTTCCAGCGGGAAGGATTTACCGTTGATCCGGTTTTCGCTCGGGGTGTGGAAATGGTACTGGCGCAGGGTAAAGATCTGATCGTCCAGACGGAATTCATCTTCGTCGCTGGCGGTCACCTGCAGGGTGTGGCCGTTGTTCACCAGCTTTTCGGCGGCGGTATGGAAATTCATCTCCAGCGGCGGCAGCGTGGCGTTATAGGCGTTACGGATATCGATGGGCGACTGGAATTTCCCGGTCTTGCAGGTGGCAAACTCGTCGCTGAGCTCGCCCCAGTTTTCCGGACCACTCTTGCCTTCATACGTCCAGTGTGGGGCAGACCCCGCAAACACAGAGGCAGATAAGGCGAATAAGGATGCGGTCAGAATGTGTTTCATGTTGTGTCTCTCAGAATAAGAAATGCGCGTTAATATACTGATGGCATTGTACTCTTTTCCAAAAGACCCGTCTTATATTGTGGTTATTTGCGTTAAAGAAAATGAAAGCCCTTCTTACCCCAGCTTCTCCATCTTCGTCTCTCCCTCCGTCATTGACAGCTGATACAGCGAAAACGATCGGTGCTTCTCAATCAACGTCGCCAGCTCCGGCGAGTGGCTGGTGAGCCAGATCTGCGAGTAGCGGCTGGCCTCGGCAATCAGGCTTGCCAGCGCGGGCAGCATCTGCGGATGCAGGCTGTTTTCCGGTTCGTTGAGGGCGATAAACGCCGGTGGGCGCGGGCTTAACAGTGCCACCGCCAGGCATAAAAAACGCAGCGTGCCGTCAGAGAACTCCGCCGGTTCCAGCGGGCGGCTTAAGCCCTCGCGCTGCATCATCATGCGAAAACGTCCGCCGGTGTTGTCGCTGTAAAACACGCAGCCGGGGAAAGCCTGGTCAAGAATGCGCATCAGCAGCAGTTCATCGCCAATCTCGACAATGGTCTGAAACGCCGCCGCGAGGTTGGCGCCGTCGCTCGCCAGCACCGGAGAGCGGAAACCCACCTGCGGGGCACGCATCATGGAGCCGCTTGCAACGGAAAACTCATGATAAAATCGCCAGTTACGCAGGGACTCGCGCATCTGCGACACTTCCGGGTAAAGGTGCGGTTCGCCGAGCTGTCCGAATACCGATTCGTTCTCGTACAGCGTGCCGCTGTGGGTCACTTTCTCGTGATGGACGTTATTCAGGAAAACCGCCTGATTTCTGCGCTTCATCAGCTGTGCCGACGGGCGGCGGTGCTGGCCGCTCAGCCAGAGCGACTCTTCCTTGATCACCGGATCGAGCTGAAACTGCGAGGGATAGGGCAGCTTCTCAACAAAGCCTACCTGCAGCTCGTATTCGTAGGTTTCGGTTTCTACCGCCAGGTTCATCCGTCGCAGCTGGTCGCTGCGGGTTTTACCCGCCCAGGACACTTTTAAAATCCCGCCTTCATTCGCCAGAGCCTGAGAAAACTGCCCCTGCGCGGCGCTGTGCATCAGGTGGATCGCCTTGTAAATATTTGATTTTCCGGTGCCATTCGGGCCGAAGACAATGTTGAGCTGTTCCAGCTCCAGCGACATATCGCGAATTGAGCGGTAGTTTTGAATGTGCAGGGTGTTAATCACAGGCCGATCCCTTTTTTGCGTTATAACCTGTATATATTTACAGCCTTTCAGGCGAAATGCAAAAAAGAGACGACAGTGAGGATGTCGTCTAAACGGGCTACTGCTTCGGGCCCCTGAGGGTCAATGGGGGCCTTCGCCTTATTGATTATTTAACGGCCAGACGCAGACCCAAATCATCAGGATAGGGATCAAAGTAGTTTTGCGTCATGAGATACTGATCCGGGTATTCGGCAAGGTAATGTTTTAGCAGCGTGATCGGCGCAAGAATGGGCAGAAGCCCTTCGCGGTAATGCAGGATCACGTCACGAAGCTCACCCCGCTGGCGGCTGTTAAGCTGATTGCGAAAATAGCCCTGAATATGCATCAGCACGTTGGTGTGATTTTTCCGCGAGGCGGGCTTTTTCAGGATGGTCATCAGTTTTTCGCGGTACGCCTCGAAGAACGCGTCCAGATCGTCCCATTCATGCAGCGAGGCGACAAACGGACCAATCTCACGGTAACCCGCCTGATGGTGTGCCAGAAGCTGCAGTTTGTAGCGGCTGTGAAAATCCAGCAGCGCGCGGCGCGTCAGGCCGTTTTTACGCAGCGTGTTCAGTTCGTGCAGCGCAAAAACGCGCTCGACGAAGTTTTCCCGCAGCACCGGGTCGTGCAGACGGCCATCCTCTTCTACGGGCAGCCACGGCCAGGTTTCAAGGAGCGCGGCGGTGAACAGCCCGACGCCCTCCTTGCGGCCCCGGTTGCCGTTTTCATCGTACACGCGCACGCGTTCCATGCCACAGCTGGGGGATTTTGCACAGACGATAAACCCGGCGAGATCGCCGATCTTAGGCAGATAGCTGGCCGTAAAGTCGGCCATTTTCTGCGTGACGTCATCATGCGGCGGATGGCTAAAACGCATCTGCGTGTCACCGCCGGTCGTCATGATCAAACGCAGCGCAGGGCGTGGCGTGGGCAGGCCGATGGCCATTTCGGGGCAAACGGGTCGGAAATTCACCCACTGGGCCAGCTCATCCATGACGAAACCCATACGCTTATGCCCGCCGTCAAAGCGAACGGCGGACCCGGTCAAGCAGCCGCTAATACCCAGCACAGGTTTCGTTGTCATGGTATGTTCCTCCAGAGCCAATACTTAAAACTTACACAATCTTGCTTATTTGTCCAAGTATTGGCGGAGGTATTTTTTATTGCCGTTTAAAATCAACAGGTTTTAACTGCCCTTGTAGGTTGAATAACCGTACTGACTCAGCAGAAGTGGAATGTGCAGTTTCTCGTTGGTCCGGGTGACGGTAAACAGCACCGGTACTTCCGGGAAGAATGTATCCAGCTTTTTAGCGTGGAAATAGTCTGCGGTTTTGAAGGTCACTTTATACACGCCAGGCTGCATGTCCTGTTCCTGGGGATAGAGCGATTTGATACGTCCGTCATGGTCAGTTTTGCCGCTGGCAACCGGGATCCATTTGTCCTGCTGCTGCTTTTCCAGGGTAACGGTGACATCCGATGGCGGCATGCCGGTTTGCTGGTCGAGAACGTGTACGCTCAGCGTGCCGGCAGGGGCACTAAAGGCGGCAGGGGCAAAAGCCATGGAGGCCAGGATCAGCAGAGGGGCAGTTTTTTTCATGTTGTTTTCCTGTGAAGTTGTCAGTCACAGGAAAACGTTAGCATCTGCGGCGCGGAAAAATATTCAACTTTTCGTGAAGATTCCCGCAGGAGAAAATCATTAGAGGATAATGACCTCAAGGGAAAGCTGCTGCTGCCACTGCGCCACCTGTTTTTTCCGCGCGGCGGTCAGTTTACCGCTGGTGACCAGCAACCATTTGCGATCGGGAAATATCTCCGGTGCCAGCGTGGCAGGGGGCGTGGGTAATACGTCGATGCGGTGACCCTGACCGGTCCGCGACAAGGCTTCGAGCCAGATTTCACACGGGTCGTTCAGGTACCAGCCGCTGAGCAGAATGTTATCGCCCGGCGCTTTTTTATCGCCTTCGAGGCAAAACGAGGTGTAGGCGATGAGGATGCCGTCGAGGATCGCGCGCAGGGTCATGGCGGCGGCGACGTTGGCGGACACCTGGCTGCGCAGCGGACGCAGCACGTTGGTCACCAGCTCAGGTCTGGGGTATTCGCGGCCCGCGTCGTAAATCATCTGGCGCAGGGACTCGATTTTGCCCCCCTGCAGGCGTTCCAGCATGTTCTGCTGTAGCGTTTGCCAGTTGTTGGTCCGGCGGGGTACAGGGCGCTCAAGCAGGGGTTTTACCTGGCCAATGGGCACGCCTTTTTTCACCCAGTCGAGGATTTTCAGCGCCTGCTGAACGTCTTCATCGCTGTACTGGCGGTGGCCGCCCTCCGTGCGCTGTGGCTTGAGTAAACCATAACGACGCTGCCACGCCCGCAGCGTGGTGGCGGTGATGCCGCTAAGTCTGGCGAATTCGCCGATGGAGTAAGCCATGCCCATGTCCAGAGTGGAGGAATACTCTCAATATACTACGAATTTTTCAGAACGGGATGAAGCGCCGAAAGGGTGCACTACACTTAACATCCAACCGTGCAAATGAAAGGAATTCTCATGAAGCTATGGCCTGTTGTCACCGGGGTTGCCATTGCGCTGACCCTTGTAGCCTGTAAATCCCCCACGCCGCCGAAAGGCGTGCAGCCTGTTTCCGGTTTTGATGCCAGCCGCTATCTCGGCAAGTGGTATGAAGTCGCCCGCCTGGAGAACCGCTTTGAACGCGGGCTGGAGCAGGTGACGGCCACCTACGGCCAACGGAGCGATGGCGGAATCAGCGTGCTTAACCGGGGTTACGACCCGGTGAAGAACAAATGGAACGAGAGTGAAGGCAAAGCGTACTTTACCGGCGCGCCAACCACCGCCGCGCTGAAGGTTTCGTTCTTCGGCCCGTTCTACGGCGGCTATAACGTCATCAAGCTGGACGATAAGTACCAGTACGCGCTGGTCAGCGGCCCGAACCGCGACTACCTGTGGATTTTGTCGCGCACGCCAACCGTGCCGGACGCGGTGAAGCAGGATTACCTGAACACCGCGCGCAGTCTGGGCTTCCGGGTCGATCAGCTGGTGTGGGTAAAACATTAACCCCTACTGGTACGAGAACGTAATGCTTGCCAGCGCGTTCGCCGAGCCGGGGACCAGTTCGCCGGTTCGGATGTATTGCGCCTGGAACGGCAGCGACAGGGTTTGTGCCGCAGTGGTGCTCTGGATAAAGAACTGATTGGTTGTGCCCGCCGCCGAGCTGTCCGGCCCCATCATCAGCGGGCCGGTGCCGTTATAGAAAAACTGCACCCCTACGCCGGACGCGGTGGAGTCGCCGGTCAGCGTCACCACCGACGAGGTGTTTGACGGCGTGGTCTGATCGGTCATCACCGCGCTTACCGCGACGTTCGCGTCACAGGTCAGGCTGACGTTAAACGCACCCGAAGGCGACGTACTGCCCACGGTGGCCAGCGTGCGGATATCGAGCGTGCCCAGATCGACGTTCGCGCTTTTGGTGCCCACCGTACAGCCGCTCGCCGTCACGGTGATGGTGGTGGGGTTAATGATGACCTTTGCCGTTTTGACCTCGTTGTTATAGGCGGTTAACACCGCGGCGTTGATAGTCGGGATCTGGTAAACCCCGGATTTCAGTGCTGTCGCGGTCTTAATAAAGGTCACCTTTGCCGACCAGCCTAAATCCTGAGCAATACCGCTAGTGCCATCCGCCGGATAGCTTTGGGTGATCCCGTTTTGCAACGGAATATACTGTGAACCCTTAAAATCTTTCAGCCCGATGATATACCCCACACCCGGAACGCCAGTTTCAAAAATGGTGTAGTTCGCGCCATCGACGGTGACTGTCATCCCGCTTGAGATCGCGCTGCTGCTCGGCTCCAGCGTGCCTTTGGAGCAGGTATAAAAAAAACCGCACCAGAACACCTGTTGCACGCTGGCGGTGGCGCTCCAGGTGGAGCCGATAATACTCCCCGGCGCCACCGAATCTGCCGGGCCGCTGTAGGTCATCGGCTGCGGGGAGAGGGTGATATCTGATTTCCATTCCATCGCCTGTGCGCTGGCGCAGAGCAGTAATCCGCTAATAAACAAGAATAAACGCATCATTGATACTCCGTGGTCCAGGTGGCAAAGGCGGAGACGTCTCCGGCATTCACCGGCGCGCCCGTGGCGGCCAGCCGAGCGTAGAAGGTCATCTCTACGCTGTCATCGCCCGGCGTGCCCCGGGCGGTGGTTTGCGTGTCGAGGGGGATCAGCACGCCGTCTTTATCGAGGATCTGCACCGCCACGCCGGTGGCGCCGCCGTCGGCAATTTTCACCAGCTGCGGGTTGTCGTTATCCGGCGTGCCGCTGAAGCGGATTTTGACCCCGGCAAAGGTTGGCCCGCACGCTTCAAGCCTGATTGTGAAGGGCGTTTTGATATTGCTGACCGCGCCTGCACGGGGGAATTGTTTAATCCCGATGGTACCCAGCGGAACGTCCTGCTCTTTAGAGTCCGCCGCGACAACGCAGGTGTTGCCGATCAAATTCCCGGTGACGGAAACCAGCACGTCATAGCCGTGAACCGGGAACGTGAAGATCAGCAAAGCGATGCTGAACGTCCGAAGCGTTACTGACATACCACCTCCTGTGAATAGAGCCCGGTACGGGCGTTATAGCTCTGCTTGTTCAACGCGTAGTTGATGGTGCAGCGCTGGTCGCTGTTGCGCCCCCATACGGCACTCAACGTGCCTCGCTCGGTTAACCCCGACAAATACAGGCTGCCGCCGTCGCCGACGATGCCGCTGGTTTTGTTATCGTTCAGTGAGACCAGCGTGCCGAAGGGCAGCACGTCGTTGCCGCGGCGCACGACAAACATCGCTTTTTTCCCCTGGCGTGTGACAAGGGTGGCGCGAACCAGCGCGCCGTCGGTCGGCGTTTTGTTGACGATGGCATTCTCCAGCTCCACGTCATTACCTGCGGTTGTGACATCCAGCGCGACCTGGTTCACGCGGTACGGCGTGGCGTAGGGGATCACCGCGTAGCCCCGGCTGTCGGTTTTGATACCCTTGTGGTTAAGCACGGCAACGTCGCTGGCGCCCGGGGCTTTCACCAGAATGTTGGTGTTGCCGAGCGGCTGGCTCAGCGTCAGACCATCTTCATGCAGCACCGCGCCGCCGCTCATCCCGTAGCTGAGGTTGCGGGAATCGCGGGTATAGCTGTAGCCCAGGTTGTAGTCTCCTTTTGCGCCTTCGTATTGCAGCGTGGCGTCGCCGCCGTAGTGCTGCTGCGCGCTATAGCGCTGGTTGACGCTGTAAAACAGGTTCTCCTGGCCCGGCAGATAACCGCTCACGCCGGTACTGGCCGTAGTGCCGGTTGAATCCGCATGGGTGGTGGTAAAGCGGGCGCGGGTCGACAGCGCCGGGTTGCCCAGCGGCACCGAAAGTGACATCGCCAGCACGTTATCTTTTTTGTCGTCATACAGGCTGGCGCTGCGCTGAACGCTGACGCCAAGCGACACGTTACGAAACGTGGCATTCCACGCGAACTGCAAACTTTGCGTGGTTTTCGACGTGTTCCAGTAGGTTTGCTGATCCCACGACAGCGACAGCGAACCGTATTGCCCCATCGGCTGTGACAGCAGCAGCTGGTTTTTGGCCTTACGCGACATGCGCAGATTATATACCGTGTCGTAGTGGGTGGTGACGGTGCCATCGTCTTCCACAATTTGCTTTGGGGATCCGCCCGCCATGCCCTTGTACGTGGTATCGCTCAGGGTATAAAACCCTTTCGTTGAGTAGCGCAGCGAGAAAAAATTAACCCGCGTGCCGATATCATTCAGCAGCTTGCTGTAACGCAGGCGCACGGAATCGCCGGTGTAGTGCTGGTCGTCCGCCAGCTGGCTGCGGGCGTGGGTCAGGTCGATGGAATACGCGCCAAAGCGCCCCAGGTTCTGCCCAATCCCGAAGGCCAGACCGTTATAGCGATCGGCAAACTGCGCCCCACCGTAAAACGTCAGGCCATAACGCCAGCCGTAGAACAGCTCGCCCTGCGCGAAAGAGGGCGCATCCTGATGGCCCATCGGACGATATTTCCCTGCTCCCAGGGCATATTTCAGCTGTCCGTTACGCACCAGGTTTGGCACGCTGGCATACGGAAGCGTGTACTGCGTCTGGCTGCCGTCGTTCTCCTGGATCGTGACCGCGAGATCGCCCCCGGAAGAGGTCGGGTAGAGATCTTTCAGCACAAACGCCCCCGGCGGCACTGAGGTTTGATAAATGATGTTGCCGTTCTGGCGAACCGTCACCGTGGCGTTGCTGCGGGCGATGCCGCGCACTTCCGGCGCATAGCCGCTCAGGCTGGCAGGCAGCATATTGTCATCGGTTTTCAGGGCAATGCCGCGCAGGCCCACGGCGTCGAACACCTGGGCGGAGGTATACGTTTCCCCGGCGTAAACCTGCGCGTTCAGGGCGGGAATATCCCGCTGCAGCCAGGTCTGCACGTGGGTGAGTTCGTTAGTATCTTTGGTCCACGTGGTGAAATCACGCAGCCGCCACGCGCCGAGATTGATGCCGCTGTTCAGGCTCGCAAACAGCTGCTGGTCGCGCGTGCGCGTCTCGCCCTGATAGTCATTGTTCGAGCCGTTTACCACATAGTTCAGCCACGTGGCAGGAATGCCCGCTTCCCAGCTTTCCGGGCTGACATACCCGCGCGGCAAATTGCGCATCGCGCTCTGCGGTACGGTGAAGCTGAGGGAGAGCGTCTGCTGGTCAAAATCAAACCGGGTATCGGCAAACGCCTCCGTCAGAAAAATGCAGCGCTGCGCGAGCGGCAGTGCGCCGCCTTTCGCCTGCTGGCTGTCGATGCCCAGCGCCGCGATCTGTTCAGGCGTGAGGCATGGCAGGGCTTCCCCTGTATTTTCAGCGGTGCGGAACGTGATATTGCCGGTGAACGCATAGTTGTTATTGATATACACGTTGAGGTTGTGATCGCCCGGCGGCAATGCGCTCCCGGCGTTGACCCAGGCGAGATCGGCGCTGTTGGCGCTCTCACCGTTGAGGAACGCAGGGTTAAATTGCAACGCGCTTTCAGCCGCCATGGCCTGCCGAATTACCAGGGAGATCACCGTGGCACACAGGATTTTTCTTTTCACGTGGTCACGCCTCACAGTCGGGATTATTGGGACAATGCCGCGCGTGTCGCGGGCGTCCATGCGCCGTAATCGTTAATGGTCTGGTAGCTCACGCTGCTGGCGTGGCTGAAGGTTTCGCCCAGCGTTACGCTGGATTTCGGCGGCACCATCACCGGCTGTACCGGCATGCCATCGATTTTCAGGTTGATGGTGGTGAGGTAGTACGGCGTTGGGTTGCTGAGCGTGACCTTTCCGCCGCGATAGGCTCCGGTCAGGCTTTTCCAGGCGTCCCCTGCGCCTTGCCCAAGGCTCTCCGGGCGATAAAACACCTTGATGCGGTTTGCCGAAGCAAACTGCAGCGAATTGCCGGAACCGCTTTTGGTCTGCTGTGGAATGGCTTTCACCGTCATCCAGTAGAGCGTTTCGCGATCCTCTGGCAGGGCTTTACCGTTAAACATGATTTTCACCGCGCTTTCGCTGGCCGGTTTCATGACGAACAGTGGCGGCGTAATAACGAAGTCGTTGGTTTTTTGCCCTTTTTCGTTTTCCATCCATGACTGGATCAGGAACGTGGCGTCGGGATGCGTGTTCCTGACCTGCAGCATGGACTGGTTAGTAGTGCTGGAGTAGACCATTCGCGTGGCGCCCAGCCCTACGCCGCCTGCATATGCGGCGGATGAACATAATGAAATAGCCAGACAGATCCCTGCTTTTGCGCGCATGGTGCGTCTCCTTAAAGCTGAGTCAGGCCCGGCCAGCGAACCGGGCCTGAAAATTACGAGTAGGTAACGGTGTAGGTTGCAACCGCGCTGGCATCACCCGCCGTGGCGTTGCCCTGCGGTGAGTAATATTTCGCGCTGAAGTTCAGGGTGTTGGCCCCCGCACGCAGAGGAATGGCGGCGGCAGGTTCACCCAGCTTCACCACTTTGCCCTGCTCGTCGTACAGGCGAATCGCAACATGCTGCGCCGAGTTAGCGCCGCCGTTTGTGCCAACGGCCAGGCTGTTGGCATCGGCCGCATCCGGCGTACCGGTGAAGGTCACGGCCACGGTGGTAGCGGCAATCGGGTTGTCTTCCGTTGAGGCGGAGGTATCGGCGATTTCGCAATCTTCCAGGGTGATGGAGAAGGCTTTCGCGGTGCTGGCTTCACTGCCTGCCGCGGCCAGCGTGGCGGTACGCACTTCGCCCATGTCGACATCAATGTTGGCGCTGCCAGCACTGATGGCGCAGGCTGAGTTCACCACCTTGCCGCTGAAGTTCACCGTACCGCCGCTGGTGGTTGCAGCGAACGCCGACCCTGCTGGCAGTACTGCCGCAACGGCGACGGCAAGCAGTGTTTTCGTTTTAAATTGAGCTTTCATTGTCCTGATTCCATGTTGTCGTTATGTCGGGTTGTGCTCTTGGTCGACAGATCTAACTGGTTAAAAAGACCAGCAAATCTGTCTTATTTCTGAGCCCAAGTTTTCTTATCGCTGAGCTTTTTAACGCGCTGACGCGGCGGTAAGAAAGCTGCTCTGTTTCGGCGATATAACGCATATCCAGACCTTTTCGCAGATCCTTCAATACTCGCCATTCGCCCGGCGTCAGCGATAACGCCGTGGGTTTCTTTTTTGGGCGATATCGGCTATCGACCATTTTTAATAAGCTGGCTCGCCAGTGATAAAGTGGCTCCTGCAGCGAGATATAGGCATCTATATCGCCGCGTATCCACAGCCAGGAATTGGCTGGCGCGGAATACATACAAATAAGGACGTCAGGCTGGCGGGATTTGATGTTTTTTATATATTTCAGGCAATCAAATCCCGCGTGATACTTTTCCGTGCCGGATAAAAAAATGACATCAACGGGGGTGGTTAAAAACACGGTTTCCATTAATGAATAATCATCGCTTGATGCTATTACCTGCATTTCAGGAACCATGTTTTTTAATACCGCGGCGATCCCCTGACGTGAAAAGTGATCGCCTCCCAACAGTGCGGTTGTTAAATGACGTTTATTTCCGGTTTTATTCGCCATGTTATTCCCTCGATTTATAATTGTAATGAGGCTCGCCCGTCTGGCAGAACGATGCCTGTATTTTCGAAGCAATTAAGCATTGCACGGTGTGGAGTCACTATACGGATAGTGCGAAACAGGTAATCTGAATTAATCTTAATTTGTATTAAGTTGAGCTAAACGGATTTCTTCATTATCTCCCTGCCGTACCGGCTGCCTCATATTTGCCTGTAATTAATCATACCGACACTTTTTAATGAAAAGTTGGCTTTACTAAATGTTTTGTAAGGAAATTGTCTGGTGATGTCAGGTATTCCGCCTTGTTACTTACTTCTGCTAACAATTTCAGGGTGAAACTGTTAATTATGACGGGTCTTTTAGACGAGTTTGAGATGACTGAAATTGCCTACAGGCCGCGTCTTGTCTGGTTTCCTCGGAAAAAGTGAATAAAGGTCTCTGAATAATTCAGACACGGATGGCCGAAGCGTTCAATTCGCCGTTTTGTCGAGTTTTGTCAGTGTCAAGTCCGCGTGGGGAAAGGTAGCATGAGGCATTTTCAGGTGCTTTGCCAGATCTCATATGGCCAAAAAGGCGGTTAAGAGAACTTCAGATAAGCGGTTAAGAAAAAATAAAAATAAGATTTTTCGCCAGGCGCCAGGATATACAGACGCGGGTTTATCGGTCACATTAATCCTTAAACCGGCGTTTACAGGAGGTATTTAACGAGTCTTATGCATAAGTATTATATCATTAATGGCATCGTCGAGTTTCATCCTGCGGCCAGCACATTACGCGACCTCAATAATCCTGAACAGGTGGTGGTATTAAACTCGCCTGCCGGACGTTGTTTGCTGTTATTGATTGAAAGAGCCGGGAGTATTGTCACTCAACAGGAGTGTATGGACATTGTCTGGCAACGTCGGGGAATGATGGTGTCGCCGAATACCTATTACCAGAATATCTCTATTCTGCGTAAGGGGCTGAAAAAAGCCGGGTTTGAAACCGATCCAATCGTCACGATCCCCCGTATTGGCCTGACGCTGGCAAGCGATACGCAAATTACGATTAAAGAGGCGCAGTTGCCCTCGGCAGAGCCAGAAGCACCGGTCCAGACCGTTCAGGAAGAGGATGGCGTGCCGCAGCCCGTGGCTCCTGTCACTCCCGTTGCTCCGGTTGCGAAACGACGCTTCTGGCTGGGGGGCGCACAGCTGGCGCTGCTGTTAATCATTAGCGTGAGCGTCATCAGCTATAGCCGGCCGCATGACAACTATTTTGTGGACGGTTACCGCTTCACGACAATGATGGGAGAGTGTCGGCTCTATTTTGCCCGCGATATCGAGACGCCGCAGGACAGGGAAAAAGCGCTGGCCTATGCTGCGCCATTTAAAGATGAATGCAGCAGTTACCCCTGGATCTATATCAGTGGATATAGCCTGTTGCCGCGTGCTTCGGTGATCCGCTGCGACCGGGCAATGACGGAACCAAACCGTTGTATGTCAGATTACTTTATTCAGGATCATTAATATGGCTCGTTACCGTCAAACGCTGTTAACGCTCTGTTTGTGCCTGCTGGTGGGGGCGTTAGCCGCTGGTTATTATCTGTGGCAGCGTTATTACATTCACCCTTTTGCCTGTCAGGTGAACTTTATTCAGCACCATCCTGAAGAGACACTGACCCTGTGGCTAAATTATACGGTGGACGGTAACAACGGCACGCTCAGCATGAACGGTCGGGTGAAGAGCGATCCGGGTAAGACCTTTAATCGTAAAATATTCTTTCAGGTAGAGCGCAAAGATAATGTCTATTACATGCGATCTGTCCGCAATATCAAATTCCCCGATGATGACGTGAGCGACAGCTGGCTGGAGAAGTACGAACCGTTATTTTTCATCTACCCCAACGAGAGTATTTATATGCGAATTAAGAAACAGCAGAATGATAATTATTTATTCATTCTGGGGACGTTACCGACCTATGTGTGCCACCCCTCAAAAACGGAGGGCTGAACGGGAAAAGCGTTGCTGTTTTGTGGTCATCATTTATACTTTATTGAACCGCTAAGAAATATCTTAGAGTAATATAAGAGCAACACAATATGTTGCGATAATGTAATTAATATTTTTTGGCAAGGTAATGAAAACTTTAATTGATGACTCATGCAGGCGTGGTTCTGCACGAAATAAACCCCTGCATATCGGTTTATTTCTGTGGCCCCATTTTTCGTTATTAGCCTTATCGGGGTTAATGGAGGCGTTACGTACGGCGTCCTGTGTACAAAAATCCAGACAGAAAATCGCGTTCAAACTCAGTCTGATAAGCACCCGGGCGGAATTGCCCATCACCAGCAACGCCGGTATTAGCGTGCAGCCTGAAGCCGCGCATCTTACTCCGGGGGAATACGACTATATTGCCGTGATTGGCGGAAGCCTGGAGGATCTGGATAAGGGGCTCCAGGACGACCGGGCATTTCTTGCAGAGGCGCATCACAACGCCATTCCGCTGATCGGTATTGGCACCGGGAGCTTTATCCTGGCGGAAGAGGGGATCCTCAATGAACGGCGCGCCTCGATCCATCCTTATCATCATGACGTCTTCACGCAACGGTTTCCGCAGGTTTATGCCGAGCAGGGGCTGGATTTTATCGATGAAGGCGATGTGCTGACCTGCCCGGGCGGGATCTCGACGCTGACGCTAACCACGGCGCTGATTCGCGCCCATGCGGGCGACGATATTGCCGCCACCACGTCACGGCGTTTATCGCTCTCACCGCACGCTGTTACTACCCCGCGGCCTGCCAATATTGCGCTGATCCCGGACTCGCGGCTGCGCAGAGCGGTCATGATCATCGAACAGTACCTGACACGCCCGCTTAGCGCCGCCGGGCTGGCCCAGGACGTCAAGCTGAGCGAGCGTCAGCTTAATCGCCTGTTTCACGCCGAGTTTGGTAAAACGGCACGTGAATTTATCCGCAGCGCCAGACTGCGCTATGCCTGCTGGCTGTTGAAGAACTCGCAGCAAAGCGTCACGGACATTGCGCGGCGGATGGGCTTTAGCGACTGCGCCCATTTTATTCGTCACTTCCAGCTTGAGTACGGCTGTACGCCAGGGGTGTGGCGCACGTCGCAGAGCTAATGCCCCGATTTCGTGCTTTCTTCGTAGGGTATTACTGGTTTGCCTGGATACACTTCCGTTAAAAGCCCAACGGGGGGACGATGACATGAACTGGCAGCCTTTTCGCGGCAGCGCACCGGGAAATATGACCATTTTCAGCGCCTCATTTCCTGATGTCAGCGACCAGTGGCCGATGAAAGACGAGACTGCCCGGGAGATCAACGCGCTTAACCGGGCCCTGAAAGCCGACCCGGCGCTTCGCCCTCCGCTGATTGAATACGAAGAGGGCGGGCAGGCGGTGCTTGTCCCGCAGAACCGTTACTCCGAACAGGCTTTTCGCAACCGGCCTGCGCTTCTCGCGTGGCGCGCCCGGCTGGTTCCCACCGCGCTGGCGCTGTTTGTGGTGCAAAATCCGCTGGAGGAGCGCCTCCCCGAAGGCACGAAAATGGACAGCGACAGCCGCCAGTGGTTTATTCACGCTAACGACGCCATCGGCGTGCGCTCCCGCGCAAAAGTGCTGGCTGCGCTGGTAGAGAAGTACATCCATAACGAGAGCGAGAACAACTGGGTGAGCCTGGCCAGCGGGGCGGCCATTCCCGTGCTGGAGGCGCTGCGCAACGCAAAGCTCGACGGTCAGCAGGTGTACCTGACGCTGGTAGATAAAGACCCCGTCGCGCTGAGCTGGGCCGAGACCATGGCCGCGCAGGAGGGGCTGGTTGTGGGCGAACAGCTGACGCTGCTCAGGCGCAACCTGCTGCATACGCTGGTGCGTAACGACGATTTACTGCTGGAGCTGGGCGAGCATCAGGCCGAACTGGTCGACGCGCTGGGTATATTTGAGTACTTCAACGATACCGATGCGGTGACTTTCCTGCAGCGCGCGCTGCGGCTGGTGAAGCCCGGCGGGGCGGTGATTGTGTCGAATATGCTGACCAGCAGCCCGCAGCTCGACTTTGTGCTGCGCGGTATTGGCTGGGAGGACATCCATCCCAGGTCGTTGCTGCAATTGCAGGATATCCACCTCGCGGCGGGCGTGCCGGTGGAGAATGTCACCGTGGTGGTGCCAAAGGATGGGGTGTACGCGGTGATGGAGGTGAGGGTTTAGCGCGAACGGTTCCCTCTCCCTGTGGGAGAGGGTGAGGGGGAGCAGCACGCACAGCGTGACTTGCATTAGTTCGGTTTTCCAAACATGATCCCCTCATGAAAATAGAAACCGCACATCCCTCACACTTCGAACGCCTGGTCGCAATCTGGGAATCCTCCGTTCGCGCTACCCATCACTTTTTACAGGAAAGCGATATCGCGGCTCTGCGCCCACTATTGCTCAACGCGTATCTGCCAAACCTCACCGTCGTGATGGCCCGCGATGATGCAGGTATTATCCACGGCTTTTTAGGCGTGGATGAAAACCGCATTGAAATGCTGTTTGTTGATGATGCGAGCCGGGGAAAGGGCGTGGGGAAATTGCTGCTGCACTATGCCATCGCAGAGTTTGGCGTAAACGAAGTGGATGTGAATGAGCAAAACCCGCAGGGCGTCGCGTTTTATCGCCATATGGGGTTTGTGCAGGTCGGCCGCTCAGAGGTTGATGGGCAGGGGAATCCGTTTCCGTTGCTGCATATGCGGTTGAATAGGGATTAGCGCTTAGCCTGCTTATCCCATTTTAATAAGCCGACAATATCTTTCTCTCCCTCGGCTTCTTTCAGCAGGCGCTGCTTCTTTTCATACTCAATGTATTCTGAACACGCCTTTTCATCCGCCGCCTTTTTGCTGATTTTGCCTGCGCCTTCTAAAACGTCCCGGTCGTTAAATTGCAGGAACTGATCGAGTTTGGTTTGCCAGTCTCGTAAAAATACCTGCTTGCGGCGTTTGGCCTGATCTTCAGCAAAGTCGAGCCACATATTAACGACACGATTTAGTTCGCTGACTTCATCCTGAGACAGATAATTTTTTGCTGTGGTGACATCGCTTTTACGGACTTCTTCGCCTTTATAGCTGGTCAGCCCCATATACGGTTGCGTGGCGTCCGCACGCTGGTGAATCAACTCAGCGGCGGTAAGGCCGGTGCAGGCAAAATGCAGTTTATTCTGGATGGTCTGGAAGAATTGCGTGGTTTCTTTGAGTGACGGCTGATAGTCAGCGGCTAATGCAAAAATCTCCCTCACACGGAGATAAACCCGGCGTTCGCTGGCCCGTATATCGCGAATGCGTTCCAGCATTTCATCGAAATAGTCAGGTACGGCGGATGATCCCACAGGCGGGTTTTTCAGGCGCTCGTCGTCCATAACGAAGCCTTTTACCAGATATTCCTGCAGCGTTTGGGTGGCCCACTGGCGGAACTGTGTCCCTCGCGTGGAGCGGACGCGATAGCCGATGGCGAGAATGACGGGCAGGCTAAAATATTGAACGTTATATACTTTACCATCGCTGGCAGTTGTTCGGTAAAACCGAACAACTGAATTTTCGACCAGCTCACCCTCATCAAAAATATTCTTGATATGCCCACTGATCGTTGCTTTGGCTTTGCCGTATAACTCACAGATCGTAGCCTGTGAGAGCCACAAAGTATCGCTTTCGAAGCGGCATTCAATGCGAACTTTTCCATCCTTGCTGGCAAACATGACGAACTCACCGGCTGGTGAATTGATTAATTCTTCATATGTCATGCTGCCCCCACCCTATAAGGTTGATGTCGGTAAGTTCGTAGTATGCCAGAAACAGCCGCTAAGCCAGGTGGTTTGTATTTGTTTTTGCGAGGCGCTTTCCAGCACGCGGAGTTTGGATGGCTGTCAGCGCGTTCTCTATCTCAATAAGCTTTGCTTTCGTCCGTTTATAATCATCCTGCAACCTCTGCTCCTGCTCGTTATACGCCACCAGAACGATGCATCCTTTCATGACTTTTATCGTGACTTGCTGCCCAGTATCAAAACCCGCCGCGCGCAGCCACTTGCCGGAAAGGATGATTTTAGGCGTGGATTTGTCGAAAACATTCGGGCGGTATCCCACAATTAACGAACGCTCGGTTCCGGATTGGTCGGTGTCTGGGGTAGAATGCGAATCAGCCATAATCAACTCCTTGATAGTTGGTGATGTTAGACGCCCTTTAGTGCTCCAACACTGCTGGGCGTTGTTAGAATTCCGAATCCATGTGGTAGGTACCACATGCGGATAAACTAACCGAAGTGGTACCTACCATGCAAGAGAAAAAGAAACCAAATTTTGACCGTACCAAGAGCACGATGAAGAACATCCGGTTTGAGGATGAGCTTTTGGAGCAGATTGAGAAGGCGGCGGGGAAAGGGAATTTTAGTAAGTGGGTGAAAGAGGCTTGTTTATTCCGTTTGAATAAAAAAAATGATCTTAGTTGACATAAAAATTATCTAAGAATATTTTGAGTATTGAAGTTCCGCTGGTTTAAATTTATTGATGTATATTGAAGTATTCATTCGGTGAATCATTCATAATCAACGATAATTGGCGTTAAAACAATGCAAGCTATTTTTCAATTGATTAAAGATCCTTATGAAAGAAAGGCCCGATTAATTCCTGGGCTTTTAGTCGCTCTGCCATTAATAGTACCTATGATTTGTGTGTATGGCGCTAAAAATCCGATACTTACGAGTGTTATTGGCTTATTAAGCAGTTGTGGTGCAATGTTCGCATTGGCGAATATATCTCGTGGTTTAGGTAAAAAACTTGAACAGAAGCTCATAGTCAGGTGGGGGGGAATGCCAACAACATTGGTATTAAGGCATCGTGATGATCACTATGATTTTGTAACAAAGAGTAGGTACCATCAAGCAATAACCGCAAAGTTAGGTATACAAATCCCGTCACCATCAGAGGAGATAGGTGATCCTAAAAAGGCAGATGAAATATATATAGGTATTTCCAGAAGATTAAGAGAGTTAACTAGAAATAAAAAAGGATTACTTTTTAATGAAAATATATCCTATGGATTTCATCGGAATATGACGGCAATGAAAATTATTGGATTATCAACAAGTTCATTAGGCATTATATACGGATTGATTATTGCTAAAGTATTAACAATAATACCACCGCATATAGAAATAATACATTTTGCTAATCCAGGATTACCAGCCTCATTGACTTTGATTATTTCCTGTATTCTCCTTTTTTCTTGGGGTTTTTACTTTAACGAAGAATCTGTTAAGAGAATTGGTTATGTATATGCCGAACGTTTATATGAAAATTTACTTAGTGTGAAAGTAAGTACGTCAAAAAGAAGAGTAAACTCTGCTCAGTAACTTATTGGATTATCGAGCGATGTTATTAATAAAATGATTGTTTACTGGAGTAATATTAATGGCTATTGTCAAAAGCTTTTCCGTTGGTAATGGAGATATGTGTTACATTCAACATAACTCAGATAACTTTTCAATAATTGATTGCGATATTTCAAGTGAAAATCAACAGAGAATAATTTCTGAAATAAAAGAAAAGTCAGCTTCTAAACGGATTACAAGATTCATATGCACACATCCTGATGATGATCATTTTGGCGGGATTGAATATCTTGATGCAGTATTAGGTATTACTAATTTTTATGTGGTAAAAAATAAGGCTATAAAGAGTCATGAGACACAATCTTTTAAACATTACTGCCGCTTAAGAGATGATAAAAATAAAGCTTTTTATATATATAAAGATTGTAAAAGAAAATGGGCAACTCATGGTGATGATGTTAGAGGTAGTTCAGGTTTAGAGTTTTTATGGCCTGATACAGAAAATACCCACTTTAAATCAGCTTTATTAGAAGCGGAAATAGGATTAAGTTATAACAATACATCAGCTGTGATAAGATATAGTATTATAAATGGACCTAGTTTTCTTTGGATCGGTGATTTAGAAACCGATTTTATGGAAAACATTAGCAACGATATTGAGCTTAAAAAAACTACAATTGTTTTTGCTTCGCATCATGGAAGAGTATCTGGAAAGATACCGGATTCCTGGTTGGAAAAGCTAGATCCTCAAATAATAATTATAGGTGAAGCACCTTCTCGCCATCTAACTTACTATACTGGCTATAAAACTATAACTCAAAATAGATGCGGGGATATAACTATGGAATGCGAAGGTAATAAGATTCATTTTTATTCTTCAAATGAAAATTATGTGAATACACATTTAGATGATGAACAAAAAAATACATTTTCTAATTATATAGGCACTATTACAGTAGAAGCTGAGTATACTATTGAATAGTTATTTTTCTGAGCCAGCTTTTTTAATGAGTAATTTTCTTAAGAAGAAAAATTAACTTATTTGAAGGGATGGATACTCCATTTGTAACTGACCATAACAATGTGGCTCGGTTTGGGATAGGATAGGAAAGCATTTTTGGCGGAAGATCACAGGAGTTGGTAGTAAATTTTATTTCATTGATTTTTATGAAAAAAAACAAAACAAAATAACAAGTCTATACACATAACTATACACATTGGCGAAATTGTTCGTTTTTTGAACTCCTTTCAGACATAGAAAAAATTTTTTTTAGAAAAACTGTTCACACTATTCACTAAGTTATTTTTATCATTATTTTCATAGGCATACGTGGTGAATGGTTGGTGAACAGTGAATACTTTACTGTTCACCGTATTAACCTATTCGAGGTAAAGATAATGCTTTGGAGCCTCTTTGTTTATGCCGACAGCGTAGGTCTTAACTAGGCATTTTCTCTCCGGGTCGTAAGATATGCATTTTGGAAACATGCTTTCCGCAACCTGGGGTTGTTGCGCTAAAAGTGTTAGAAATCTTTCTTTTATTATTTTTTGAGTAAGTCTTTTGATGAGAGCAAGCCTTTTATCGTTTCTTGTTGCAAAACAAGGTCCGGTGTCTAATCCCAATACATTTAATATAAGGCCTGCAATTCTTGTGTTTTTGAAATTTGCAACTTTTTCAATGCTTTTGAGCTCTTCATACAATTTTCTTATTGTCTTTTTTATTGCCTTGCTATGAAAATCCCCAAGGGATTTTTCATGGGGTGAAAATATGCCATCCCAAACAATATTGTTTTGAATGTGCCAAGTGGTAAAATTATCTGCTTGGCATAGTGATGCCTTGAATAATAATTCTCTTAAAGCGCTTGAGACATGATGATGTATATCGAAAACATATTTCCGTCGTTCCTTGACACTATATTGATAAATAGTTTTCGCTTTGCATTTTGTTGTGGTGTTAAAGAGGTTTTCAATGAAATTTATTGATGAGTGTAATTTCTCCACCAATTCGCTTTTCATAATCTCATCATCTGTTTTATCTACCATGTGTAGATTTTGAGTGCAGTGTTTTATGCTTTCTAACACAGAATTTAGTACTGGATTTGTATCAATAAACTTTTCTATTTTTAATTTTTCCTCTAAATATATAATGCTAAGTCTAAAATATGCATCCCACTGTT
Source organism: Enterobacter cloacae complex sp. 2022EL-00981 (assembly GCF_028737495.1). Lineage (NCBI taxonomy): Bacteria > Pseudomonadati > Pseudomonadota > Gammaproteobacteria > Enterobacterales > Enterobacteriaceae > Enterobacter > Enterobacter cloacae complex sp. 2022EL-00981. The sequence continues at coordinate 100,287 of NZ_JAQZRK010000005.1, read as the reverse complement.
CGTTATCAAAGCCTAAAAAAGTTTTATAATTGAACTGAAATGGAGAGAGATGTCCTCTTTGAAGTGAGTCGATAAGTCGGTAGTTGCCATAAAAACTTTTTGACCACTCTTGGATTTCTCCCATCAAGCCAGAGTCATATCCATCATCCTCATGGTAAATTATAGAGTTCTTATTCTTTATGACTTCTTGTGATACGTTAGCGGAGAACTGATGGAGTGGAATGTCATAATTTTTAAAAGTAGCTGTGCTTACAAAGAAATATGTAGCAGTGCGTGGTGATGTAGCCACAAGCACTTTGCAAAAATTTTTATTTCCTATTAAATATAAAATATCATTGGCTATTTGAGTGGTTGCACTATCTCCTCTGCCAGCATGTTTTATTAATGACTTAGACGAGCGACCTAATTCGTCACTTATTATGGCTAATTCCTGTTCAACGCCTTTTGCAATGTATTTGTATAATGCATTTATATACTTCATTTGGTTTCTTTTGCTGAATACAGGAGGTTTAAGAAAAGCGTAATATATCCATAACATAAAGCAAAATAAAAAACAAAATCCAAGTGTCGCTTGGATGTATATCTTTATTTCAAAACTTGAGTCAAGCACCCACCATTTAGCTGCGCTCCAGACATCAGACACTAGACTTATGATGCCAGTGAGTGCAATTATTGCAAAAGTGATGGCGTAAAGTGGGAGTGGGGCGATGGTAATACGGAATTTGTATCTAGTATCTGTTACAGTAAATACAACAACTAAAAGAGCAAGCGAAGCTAGAAACTCAGAAAAACCGAATATTTTTACCCCAGAAGATAATGGATCTGGAGGAACAAAACACAAACTATGGAAAAAACATTTTGATGGTTGCATGGTTGCGTTCATAAATTGGTTAACTATTAACAATATTTAACTCTAAGTCATTCCATTTTTCAACAAGCAGAATCCATTTAACGAATGGTGGCTATATCAATGTTAGCGGATTATTTTTATTTATTATACGCAAAAAGACCGGCGTTTGCCGGTCAGGATAAGTTATTTCGCTATAGGGTCATCACATTTCGGCAGCCAGTCGGCGTTGCTTTCCTCTCTTAGCGCCAGATTAGTTTGTATGCCCTGATTTTTTCGGCGCTTCTCATAACTCAGTCCGTACTCTTTTAGCATGGCCGGCAGTCCTTTACCGAACATGGTGAGGCTCAGGGTATTCTTGTAGCCGTGTGCCTCCATATACGCCAGATAGGCATGATAAAGATACAGGCGCGGCTGGCGCGGAATGATGTTGGCATTGCCAATATACATACCCTCAGGCTCCGGCAGTGCTTCCAGATAGCCGCAAAAATCAAACGTCGGATCAGCATCGCGTTTAATACTTAGCGCCTCGTCGGAGTTCTGCTGTGACTGGAGCAGAGCACGGGCAGTCATCGGGTCGCTGAACTTCTGCATAAGCTGGCGCACAATAACGGCCAGCTCGCGAGCGATTTTGTTTTTTAGCTGCGGGTCGCGTTCTTCGGGGGCAATCTGTTCCGGGAAATGCAGAATCACCCGGCGACGGGAAACACCGCCGCTGCGGTCGGTAAAGCGCATCGGGTTGTTGTTTACGGCCAGGATCACCGCCGGAATATGGGTGGAGTATGCATCCTTGTATTTCGGGTCTACCGAGACCGCATCCCCGCCGGTGATGGCCTTTAGTCCTGCCCCGTCACCGCTCCACTTTTCCTGGTCTGGCAGACGTATCAGCGAGAAGCCAATCAGAGCCGCACGTTCGCGGGGTGATTCCAGCGTTTCGATGGTGGCCGACGTGGCGTTATCTTCCCCGGCAAGCATGGTCGCAATTTCGGCCAGAATACTTTTTCCGCTCCCGCCGGGACCGGTGACCTCAAGAAAGAGCTGCCAGTCGTAACGGTTCGCCAGCACCATAAACAGCGCGGCCAGAATCACGTCGCGTTTTTCCGGTCTGCCACCGGCGGCGCGGTCGAGCCAGCGCCAGAACTCCGGGGCGTGGGTTTCCAGCGTTTCCCCCTCTACCGGTGGGGTAAAATCGACATCACAGAGTGTGCGCAGCCAGTGCGATTTATGGTGTGGGCTGAAAGTACCCGTGGCGGTATCGAGTACTCCGTTACGAAAGCCAATCAGACGCCGTGCCGGGGCATCCTGCTGCGGAATAATCAGTTTCAGGGTCTCCACCACTGAAGCAATTTTCCCCGACGAGAACGGTGCGCGCAGACGCTGGAACAACCCGGCCACGTCGCGGGCAAAATCCGACGGCGGAATGATTTTCCATATCCCGGCCTCATAGCGGGACAGGAGCTGGCCGTTTGCATCCACGGCCAGCGCTTCGCCGTAATGCTCATGCACCCGCATTGCCTTTTCACTGGTGCTCATGGCGGTAAATTCTGCCTCGCTCATGGTAGCGAAAGGGCTGTCAGCCGGTGGCCGGATGGCGTCATATATCGCTTTCCGCGTTGCCTCCCCGCCGTGCTGCATAAACGCATCATTCCAGTCACCGAACACCGGCGGCAGGGCGACAATGCCCTCACAGGCTTCTGCGGCCGTTGCGGCTTTGTTCTGGCCGTCGCCGTTAAGGTCGCGGTCGGCGGCGAGGACAATCTGACAGGCCGGGTGTTTCTGACGGGCAAGGCTCGCCAGAGAAAGGAGGTTCACGGACGACAGTGCCACCATGACGGTTTCGCCGGTCAGGTGATGCACGGTGAGCGCGGTTGCATAGCCCTCCGCAATCCACAGGCGTTTTCCGGCCTGTTTTTTTCCTTCGATGGTGTGACACGCTCCTTTTACCGCCCCGCCTTTCAGGGTGCGTTTGAGACCGTCAGAATTAATAAGCTGAATGTTAACCAGTGCGCCGGTATCGTCATACAGCGGGACAACCATATCACCGGCGCGGAACGTCACGCCGCCGGTTTTGTGTGTGGCCGACAGTACCGGACATTCCCGGTCGGGGAAGCCCTTGCGGGTCAGGTAGGCGTTGCCGCTGGCTGGTCGGGTTTTCTCCATGAGCCTGACGGCCAGTGCGGCCGCTGCCTGGCGGTCGGCATCGGTTTCAGCCTCTGCGGCCGCAATCACTTCCGGGGCAACCGGCGGCAGGTTGCCGGTCACGGCGTTAACCTTCCCGGCAGCCTCTGATGCGGTTACGCCGAACACTTTCTCTACCAGCTTAAGACCGTCACCCGCACCGCACTGGTTACAGAACCATGTGCCGCGCCCCTCTTTATCGTCAAAGCGGAAGCGGTCAGAGCCGCCGCACACCGGACAGGCCTGATGGCGGTTTTTAATGACCTTCACACCCAGCGCCGGGAGAATGCGCGGCCAGTGGCCGCACGCCTGTTTTACGGTTTCCGTTACGTTCATTTTCATGGTTATTTTCTCCCTCAGTGCATAACAGGCGATTGCATGTGACGGGCGCAGAGTTCATCCATCACGGCCAGCCCGAGAAAGGACAGCGACGGCGCGGCCATGAGCGGTCCGGCTTCCATTAAATCTTCCAGCAGCGCACAGGCAATCTGGCGGCCTTTTGCCTCACCGTGCTGGCGCAGATAGAAGCCCTCCAGCTCGTCGGCAATGGCGTTTTCCAGCGCATCAAGGGTGAGGTGTTCGTAGCAGTGCTGACGCTCGCATACTGTCAGCCATGCACAGGCCACGGCGCGGCGATAGAGCGCGGCGCGTAATACAGGTGAAAGAGGCTTTTTCATACGTTATCCTCCCCGGTCAGCCAGCGCTTTTTGCAGCGCTCGACCACGCCGTCGAGCTGGGCGGTCATGAGGTAAATCACGGAGGTGAGTTGCAACTGCTGCGCCGGGTCGCGACAAACGGAGGTTGAGTCCTGCACCTTCATCAGCTCGTCAACGAGCTGGCCGAGATTACGCATATGCTCAAGGCACTCGATATCATGAGGGGTGATAAGGGTCTGTTTCATGGTCGCACCTCCGTAACCGGCAGGCGGCCAGCGAACGACAGAATGTAATCACGAACGAGGGACAGGCGTGCGGCGTGTTCATCACCGGCAACGGTGCGAAGCATACAGATACGGGGTTTACGGTCTGCGCGACGAACAGCGGCAAACACAAAGACAAACTGCGGATGTGACGGGGTGAGGGTCGTAGCCATAATGGCAACCTCCTTGAAGTAGCGGTTATCGCCACCACCGGAGCTGCAAATCTCATGGGTGGTAGCCCGGACGGGGTTTGCAGTACCGGCCTTCAAGGAAACCGGCCAGCCCGAAGGCTGCCCCGCCCGGACCACCATTATCTGACAGGAGCCACGGTGTAAGCACCACAGCCCGAAAAATAGGTGTGCCTGAGCAACGACATAAAAAAACACGCATGGCGCGTGTTGTGTCGCCTTGAAGTTACACGGGCTGCAAATCCCGGCTGCCGATTTTGCGACAGCGGGAAAACTATACCTGGAAACGGCGACAGGAAGCAAGCCAGAAAAAGGGGCTGTTTGCTGAACGGTCATCATCATGCGTCACAGCCCCGGTTGCGCTCGGCAATGCGATCCGCCATCCATGCGGTGATTTCAGACTGCGCCCACGCCACGTTTTTTCCGCCCAGGCTGATTTGTTTCGGGAAAGCCTCCCGGCTGATGAGGTCGTAAATGGTCGACCGGGATAGACCGCACAGATGCATCACTTCGGGCAGGCGGATAAAGCGTTCCTGAACCGCATCAGAGACCGGCATCATTGGGGCGGCAGGGGCAGAAGACGGGGAAGAAAAAGCGGTGTGCATCGGGCTACCTCATAAAATCCATACTGTGCCGGTCGTGTCCGTCCGGCTTCGGGTAGCTCCTTATTATGTCTATATTTTTCCTCAGGTCATGTGAGATTTTCGGGGAAACAAACATTGACTTTTCGCTATGGCAAACAAAGGAAAACGCTGGCAAACATATGCAAATCACTGCATTACAATGCAGCAATTTCTATTGCTTTTAGTTATACGTTTTTCTTTTTTAATCGAAATAAAATCTAAGTGGTATAGACATAGCAAAACAGGAGGGTGAACAGTGGTGAACAGACGGTGAACAGTCAGACCTGCAACTGTTCACCCTTTAAATTACTGTATTACTTATATTTTTATTTATGGTGAACAGTGGTGAACAGTTATCAGTAAAAAAATAAACGATGAGTAAGGTTTTGCTGAGACCTTTCTCTGGCCAGCCGGGTTTTGAGTGCCGTTTGTGCCAGAACTGCCACAACTGCAATGAATCGAGATGTTGTGTGATGAAGGGCAGAATCATTTCAGGTTGAACACACGGAGAGCCTGAACATGAAACCCGAAACAGTCATTACCGCCCTGCAGAATGTAGCCGCTCAACAGTCAGCAGAGAGCAGCCAGCGCATCACCGACAAGCTGAGCGCATTCACTGCGGCCAGAGACACGCACGCGGCCAGCATGCAGGAACTGAAAGAGATTGATACGTCCATTGAACGCTGTAAGCAGGAGCGGCAGACCGCCCTCAGTGAGAGTGCAGAGGCGGAGCAGGACTGGCGCAGTCGCTTCCGCACCCTGCGCGGCAATCTCACCCCTGAAATGAAAGCAGAGCACAGCAAGCGTATCGCCAGTCGCGAGCTGGCCGACGAGTTCACCGGCCTGATTGCGGAGCTGGAAACCGACCGGACACGCGCCATGCTGAATGCCTGCTCCACCGCCAGTAAATACCTGTCAGCGCATGACGATGCCTTTACCGCTTATGCCGGTGCGGAATGGGCTCAGGCGGTCAACATGCTCCCCGTCGCGCTCATACGCGCTTTCCTGCTGCGCATTCGCGCGCTCGAAATGCAGGGTGACAGTGCCCCCCAGTCGGTTGTCGTCGGCGAGTTGCGCGATGCGCTGAGCCGTCAGGGCAGCCTGTATCACTTCGATATGAAGCAGGAGCCGGTATTGTCTGTGACGGGCATGCACCGGCCGCAGATTAACGGTGTGGATATGGAGCTGTTACGCAGCCCGGCGAAGAGAATGATGCTCGCCAGAAAACTGGCTGATAATGGCGAGACAAAAGCGGAGGTATAAGCATGTTTCACTGCCCGTTCTGCAAAACCAGTGCGCACGCCCGCACCAGTCGCTATCTGTCTGAGAACGTCAAACAGCGCTATCACCAGTGCGTGAACGTCGAGTGCTCGGCGACCTTCCGTACGCTTGAATCCGTTGACGGGATTATCCGTTCACCGGTTACTGAGCCGGTTATCCCTGTACCCGCACCGGCGGCCACCGTTAACCGTGCCGGTGCGTGAGCACGGCCAGACATCAGGAGAGACATACGTGACCACACTGACGCTACAGAAAGCCTTTGAGGCCTGTCAGGCAAATAAATCCGCCTGGCTGCAACGCCGGGATGAACTGAAGCAGGCCGAACAGGCATACCGCGAACAGCTTGCCGGTAACGGCCACAGCGGCCGGAGCCTGCAAACCCTGCGCGAAATTATCGATGTGAAAAAGTGGGAAATAAATCAGGCTGCCGGGCGTTATATCCGCTCGCATGAGGAGGTGCAGCGCATCAGCATCCGTAACCGTCTGAATGATTTTATGCAGGCGCACGGCGCGGAGCTGGCAGCCGCCCTTGCCCCGGAGCTGATGAATTATTCCGGGCAGCATTCCGCCATTCAGCGTTGCGCCATGCAGCACTCACTCGACTATCTGCGTGAGGCGCTGCAGGTCTGGCTGGCCACCGGTGAAAAAATTAATTATTCGGCGCAGGATAATGACATTTTAACGGCCATCGGATTCAGGCCTGACGCGGCTTCGCGCGATGATAATCGTGAAAAATTCACACCCGCACAGAACCTGAATTACACCCGCCGACGCGCAGAGCTGGCCGCGCAGTAGTCCTTTCAAAAATTCCCGAAAATCCCGCCTTTTTCCAATAAAAAAGCCATGCATGCATAAGGTGCATGGTTTTGCATGCGTTTTACCGATACTGGAACCCCCGCCAGCGCCAGCACTGGCGCGCCCTGAGGCCGGTCATGCACCTGCATTAAAAGCGCCCCCTTAAGCGGGCAGGCGTGGCGGGGAGAGCATTGCGCGCTTCAGATGTTAATCGTTTTTAGCAGTTTAATGTCACTGAGTTATTGGAGATGAGTTATAAACCGCATCTCTATGACGATGTGATTTCTGATGACGTGACTAAAGCGTAATATGCTGTAATGACCCTCTAATGGTCGGAGGTTTAGAGCATTACCTAATGGGGGCTTGGGGTTGTTCTGAACTAATTTAGGTAGTATTTAAACGAATTTGGAGAAGATATGGATAAAAATTTAATAGATTTTCTTTTGCAAAGTCAATTATATGACGATATTGATTCCTCACAGGTATATTCGAATGTTCCTGATTCAGATTTTGTGAGGTTGTTAGAGGAGTATTACAGTTATTCTTCAGAAGTGGATGCTCAAGCTAAGTATTTTCTGGAGGATGATGGTTTTTTGAATTTATATATGACGGATATAAATGATTCTAGTTTTTATTACAAGGCTCTTCTTAGCATTGATAATATAATAATTAATGATGAAATTATTGAGTGCTATTACCAAGCTAAACGCACGGATATCGATGAAACGATGAGTAATATGCTTTGGGAAAAGGATTCAAACATCATTCCAAAGTTAAAGTCTCAGGTGGCAAATTTTATAAATTTTATAAGAAAAAACAAAGATCTTATTGCTATAGGTTCTATACAGATTGTTGGGAGAAAATCGAGTGCGTATCACTATGTTACAAAGCAAGCTGTGCTTCTGAATGATGCCGATGAGGAAAAGTTGCATGAAATGATATCCAATCCGGCTATTGTCAGCGAATATTTAAATGCTGCAAGTTATAGGAGTTGTAAGCGCCTATCTGCTGAAGGGCATATAAAAATACTAGACGCTCAAGAAATAAGTGATTTTATTATTATTAATTTGAGTGATTGTACTAGTGACTATGTGAATTGTTATAACTACTCTACAATGGAGGTTATTGATTATGATCAAAGTAGCGGGTTGTTGAGATTCCAAATAAAAAAAGACACACCTCCTGAGACTGAAGAAATTTTCAAGAACTGGGTCAAATCCTCCATTCACAGAACAATTTCTCAGCATTACAATAGTTTTTCTATAGATTATGGATTTGCCTATTATCTAAATTCATCATTCACAACTACATGTCCTTTTATTAATAAAATACTTCCTTATCTAAATGACGGTTCAAGTGTTATTCAAAAAATGGTTGAAGTTGATTCTCCAATATTGAATAATCTTTCAATTGATTATATCGCAAATGTCAAAAAAGACTATGGTGAGAGTTTTAATGCTTATAAGTTAATCCTTAAAGATATAGCTAGACGGATTCAATTTGCAAGTAGTGAAAACGAGATAATAGGATTACATCAAGAGCTTAAAGAGAAAATTATAGATGAAGGTATGCCTGAAGTTAAAAAGGCAATAAAAGATATGAAAAAGAATGTTGTTTTAAATTCAGCTTTTGATTTTGGGTTGCTGGCGGTTGGGTTAACAACAATGCCAGCAAGTTTTCTTGCAGTAGCTTTGCAAGCAGGAAAAACAGTTTATGATTATAATAATAGAATGGCGGCGATTAAAAACCACCCATCCTATTTTATACTCAAATCAAAATGATTTATCATGCTGGCAATTTATAATATGCATATAAGTTGTCAGCATACCATTGCATCATTTCACTGCGTTTTTCAAAATATAGCGCATGATTATAAATGCCTCGTATACTGTTTTTATCAGCATGTGCTAACTGCATTTCAATCCATGCACTATCAAACCCCTGTTCATGTAAAATTGTCGACATTGTATGTCTAAAACCGTGACCGGTAGCACGTCCTTTGTAACCAAGCAACTCAATTACCTGTGACACACTTTCTTTTGAGATCGGTTTACTACGGTTGTTCCTGCCAATAAAAATATAAGGGTAGTGACCAGTAATAGGCTTGAGTTGCTTGAAAAGGTCGATTACCTGAGTAGAAAGCGGCACTATGTGAGGCCTGCGCATTTTCATCCTTTCTGCTGGGATTTCCCAAATACCTTTCTCAAGGTCAACTTCATCCCACGTAGCAAAGCGCATCTCTTGTGTTCGAACACCAGTTAGCATAACTATTTTTGTCGCATTCTTAGTGATGATGCTGCCGGTATACGCTTCAAGATCACGAATAAAATGAGGTAACTCTTCAGCGGATAAAAATGGATGATGCTTTTGCTTCGGAACGGTCAAAGCAATAGCCAAATCAGGAGCAGGATTGTATTCTGCGCGGCCAGTTATGATTGCATAGCGATAGACCTCACCGCATCTTTGGCGCACTTTTCTGGTCTTCTCTAGTGCTCCACGCTTCTCTATTCGTCTCAATACTTCAAGCAGTTCTAGCGGTTTGATTTCACTGATAGGGCGTTTACCAATGAACGGGAACACATCTTGTTCAAATGTCTTAATGATTTCTTCGCGATAGGCCACTGTCCAGCGGTCAGCTTTGTTGGTGTGCCATTCTCGACATATGGCTTCGAATGAATTCTCTGTTGAGAGTTGCTGTGCCAGCTTTTGGGCTTTACGTTCTTCTACTGGGTCTATGCCGTTTGCTACCTGCTTACGAGCTGTATCGCGTTTCTCACGTGCTTCTGCAAGGCTCACAAGGTCGTAGCTGCCAAATGACATTAGCCGTGCTTTACCGGCAAAACGAAAGCGGAAGCGCCAGCCCTTTGAGCCGTCTGGATTGATGAGTAATGACAGGCCTTGACCATCGTTCAATGTGTAGGGCTTGTCTTGGGGCTTTGCTCGTTTAATTTGAATGTCTGTGAGTGGCATGTGTATAAGTCAAAAATGTGTATAAAAGATCTATACACATCACTATACATATTTTTCACGGATTCAGGGAGAACTTGTCGGACGTTTACGGATGAGTGATTTACTATGTATACTGAAAATAAAGGATTTTTATACGTTCCCGGATAGCGGCGGAGGAATTTTGGCGGAAGATCACAGGAGTCGAACCTGCCCGGGAACGCTGGCGTCCCCAACTGGATTTGAAGTCCAGCCACCTCACCGGAGATGACGATCTTCCGCGCCTGCATTGCTACATGGAGGCGGGGCGCATTATAGCTACTTTCAGACATTTACCACATACCCCGACACACTTTTTTCACCTCTCTTTTGACCTGAGCACCCCCATTTCAGTTAATTCTTAAGAAAATCCTCAGGTTAGCATTTCGTGCTCCGCGACATTTACCCCGATCACAAAAAACAAGAAACGTAATTTGCTAACCAGAAAACGCAATACTCGCTCCTGAAACAATGGTTTAAAACCTCTGTAACCGGTCTCAGTGCCCGTATCGCCACACTATAGGCACCTGACGGCCAGCAAAGGATTACAGAACCAGGAGGACGAAAGTATGAAAATCAGTGATGGAAACTGGCTTATTCAACCTGGCCTGACCGTGACGTATCCGGTCCAGGTGTTCGATGTGGAGCAGCAGGGCAATGACCTGGTGGTGTATGTGGCACCGCGCAACGTCCGCGAACGCGCGTGGCAGCTCGATACGTTGATGTTCACCGTCCGGCTCTTCGCACCGCAGGAAGGGATTGTCGGGGTGCGCATCGAGCACTTCCAGGGGGCGCAGGACAAAGGCCCGCACTATCCGCTCAACGTGCTGAAGGACGTAAGGGTCGAGACGGTAAATAACGCCGAATACGCCGAGCTGAAAAGCGGAAATCTCAGCGTGCGCGTCACCAAAGGCGAATTCTGGGCGCTCGATTTTCTGCGTAACGGCCAGCGGATCACCGGCAGTGAACTGAAAAACAACGGCTACGTGCAGGACAGCAACACGAATCGCAACTATCTGTTCGAACGTCTGGATCTGGGCGTCGGGGAAACGGTTTATGGCCTCGGTGAGCGCTTTACCGCCCTGGTGCGCAACGGTCAGCAGGTCGATACCTGGAACCGCGACGGCGGCACCAGCACCGAGCAGTCCTACAAAAATATTCCGTTCTATCTCACCAACCGCGGCTACGGCGTGCTGGTCAACCATCCGGAAAATGTGTCGTTTGAAATCGGCTCGGAGAAGGTCTCCAAAGTGCAGTTCAGCGTCGAGGGCGAATATCTGGAGTATTTTGTGATCGACGGCCCGACGCCGAAAGCGGTCCTGGACCGCTACACGCAGTTCACCGGACGGCCGGCGCTGCCGCCAGCGTGGTCCTTCGGCCTGTGGCTCACCACCTCGTTTACCACTAACTACGACGAAGCGACGGTGAACAGCTTCATCGACGGCATGGCCGAACGCGACCTGCCGCTACACGTCTTCCACTTTGACTGCTTCTGGATGAAGGCCTTCCAGTGGTGTGATTTTGAGTGGGACCCGGTGACCTTCCCGGATCCAGAAGGGATGATCCGCCGCCTGAAAGAGAAGGGGCTGAAGGTCTGCGTGTGGATCAACCCGTACATCGGTCAGAAATCGCCGGTATTTAACGAGCTGAAAGAGAAAGGTTATCTGCTGAAGCGCCCGGATGGCAGCGTGTGGCAGTGGGACAAATGGCAGCCCGGGCTGGCGATTTACGACTTCACTAACCCGGACGCGTGCCGGTGGTACGCCGACAAGCTGAAGGGCCTGGTGGAGATTGGCGTGGACTGCTTCAAAACCGATTTCGGCGAGCGTATCCCGACGGATGTGCAGTGGTTTGACGGTTCCGATCCGCAGAAGATGCACAACCATTACGCCTTCATCTATAACGCGCTGGTGTGGAACGTGCTGAAAGAGACGGTAGGCGAGGAGGAGGCGGTGCTGTTTGCGCGCTCGGCGTCCGTCGGCGCACAGCAGTTCCCGGTGCACTGGGGCGGCGACTGCTATGCCAACTATGAATCCATGGCGGAAAGCTTGCGCGGCGGGCTGTCGATTGGTCTGTCCGGCTTCGGGTTCTGGAGCCACGATATCGGCGGGTTCGAAAACACCGCCCCGGCGCACGTCTACAAACGCTGGTGCGCGTTCGGGCTGTTCTCCAGCCACAGCCGCCTGCATGGCAGCAAATCCTACCGGGTGCCGTGGGCGTACGATGATGAGTCCTGCGACGTGGTGCGCCACTTTACGCAGCTGAAATGCCAGCTGATGCCGTACCTCTATCGTCAGGCGGCGCTGGCACGGGAGTGCGGCACGCCGATGCTGCGGGCGATGATGCTGGAGTTCCCGGACGATCCGGCGTGTGACTATCTCGACCGTCAGTACATGCTGGGGGATGCCTTGATGGTGGCGCCGGTGTTCTCAGAGGCGGGTGAGGTGCAGTTTTACCTGCCGGAAGGTCGCTGGACGCACTTGTGGCACAACGATGAGGTTCAGGGCTGTCGCTGGCATAAGCAGCAGCACGATTTCATGAGCCTGCCGGTTTATGTGCGCGACAACACCCTGCTGGCGCTGGGTAACAACAAGCACAAACCGGACTACGCCTGGAATGAGGGCACGGCTTTCCAGCTGTTTAACCTGGATGAGGGCGCAACGGCGGTGAGCGAGGTGCCTGCGGCTGACGGTTCGGTGGTATTTACGCTGAAGGCGTCACGCAAGGGCGACACTGTGACCCTTACCGGCGCGGGTGAAGCGCGGAACTGGTCGGTATGCTTGCGCAACGTGCAGAAGGTGAGTGGTGTGAAAGGTGGCTCATACGCGGGCAGCGAGTGGGGCGTGGTGGTGAACGCGGAGGGGGATGAGGTGGTGGTTCACCTTTAATTCCCCTCACCCTAACCCTCTCCCCAAAGGGGCGAGGGAATGGTTTACTCCCTCTCCCTTTCAGGGAGAGGGCTGGGGTGAGGGTGGTGTTGAAACTACACCACCCGTCATGGTCTGCTGAACCTGCTGTTTATCCATATTAACCGCGCTCAGCTTGCCATTTACCGTTGGCTTCAGCGGGGCATTCGCCTGCACACTCCCGCTGGCAGTCAGCTGAATATTGCCGTCGCCGCTCACCGGCAGCGCGGGCCAGCCCCACTGCTGCAGGATGTTGAGCGGCACGCCGCGACCGTTCAGGCTCACCGTGGTCTGTCGTTGCGCAAGCTGAGAAACCGTCGCGGTGGCTTCCAGAATGCCTTTCTCGGTAAAGGCGCTCAGATCGGTGATATTGACCGTGGCGGCGTTAGCGTTCAGTGCCAGCGACGGGCGTCGCACGTCCACGCGGTTAAAAGTGGCTGCCGCGCCGTTTAGCGTGGCGCTGCCGCCCCATACGCCCCATTTGTGGTCCTGCGCCAGCTGCAGGTTAGCCCCATAGCCATCAAGAGAGGTGATCTGCCACGGGAACGCGGGATCAATGTCGATCACCAGGTTGCGGCTCAGGCCGAATTTCTTCAGCGTCACGCTGTTCAGCCATTCCGGCAGCGGATCCATCCACAGCGTTTTCCAGTTCTGCGGCAGGGTGTACTCCAGCCCGGCGACGGCGACATCGTCCAGTACCAGCGCTTTACCGTCGCGCAGCCAGTTGCCGGAGGTGCGCACCATGCCCCCTTCCCAGCGGGAGGTGAACTGGCGCAGCGCCACGCCCTGCGGAGAGAATTCCGCATTCAGGATCGGGTCGAACAGATGCAGCGAGCCGTAAATAAATTCGCTGGCATTCATGGATAAACGCCCGTCCTGGCTCTGCCAGTCTCCTTTGCTCAGCGTCAGGTTGCGCAGGCTGAGATCCAAATCGGTTACGGCCCAGTCTGGCCCCTGCAGGCGCGCATCGGTGACTTCCAGGCGGCCAATCTGCAAGGAGGGGATGGTATTGAGCGGCGCGAAGAAATCCAGCAGCGATTTATCGCTCTGCAGGCGGATCTCGTTCAGGCGCATGGTGTCGATGACCCAGCTTCCGTCGGCGTTGCGCAGGGCGGAGCCGGTAAGCGAGCCGCGCGCCATATCGGCACCGATGGTGTTCAGCACCACCTCCTTGCCGTTCAGCTGGCCCTGGATCAGCACGTTAGTGGCCGGTACCCCGTTCAGGGTGAGCGAACCCGCGCTCATCTGGATCTGCGCATTTTTGCCCAGCACGTTACCCGCTTCTGGCTGCCACGGACTGACACCGCCCGTCACTTTTTGCGCGCTTAAATCCCACTCCGTGTTGGGGCTGTTGAAGGCCATGTTGTTCAGCTGCAGACGGTCTGCCTGGAAGGGCATCGGCGCGGTCTGCGGAGAGAGGTTCAGCGTGCCATCGACCAGGGTGATGGTGTCCATATGCAGCGGATCGGTGAGCTGTCGGCTGCCAAGACCAATATCGACTTTTTTAGCCACCAGCGTGGCGGGCTGACCGTCGCGGCCAAAGGTGACGTTTTCCAGAAGGATGTGGGAAGGCGACGAAAAGCGGTGGTCCATCAGGTCGAAACTGAGTTCGTAATCGGTGTTCACCGTTACCCAACTGCTGACCTGTGACGCACCCCAGCGGGTCTGAAGCAGAAAATAGAGTGCCAGCAGCACAAGGAGCAGGGCTACCAGAAGATAGACGAGCAGCTTTCCAATAAATTTCATGGTCTTCCTTCCCGCGAAACGTACATAAAGGAGTTATGCACGATTTATGCGCAATGCTCAAGGCGGGAATGGTGTAAAGAGATGTCACGGCAGGCATTGACAGCCTGCCGCGAGGACAATCAGTTTTTCTCTGGGGGGAAAACGAGGTTCAGCACGATAGCGGTGATACCGCCAGCGGCGATGCCGGAAGAGAGCAGGTTTTTCACCCAGTCCGGGGCAAACTGCAGGATCAGCGGCTGCTGAGAAACGCCCAGACCCACGGCCAGCGACAGGGCAATAATCATGATCGCGCGGCGGTTCAGTGGCTCGCGGGAGACGATTCGCACACCCGAGGCCGCGATAGTACCGAACATCACCAGCGTTGCTCCGCCCAGAACCGGCTCAGGGATGTGCTGCACAAAACCACTCACGGCCGGGAACAGGCCAAGGACAATCAGCATCAGCGCCACCACAAACCCGACATAACGGCTGGCCACGCCGGTCAGCTGGATCACGCCGTTGTTCTGCCCGAAGCAGGAGTTCGGGAATGTATTAAACACGGCAGAGACAAAGGAGTTCAGACCGTTTGCCAGCACGCCGCCTTTCAGACGCTTCATGTACAGCGGGCCGGACACCGGCTGCTCGGAGACGTCGGAGGTGGCGGTGATATCGCCGATGGTCTCCAGGGAAGTGATCATAAAGACCAGCATCAGCGGCAGCAGCAGACCCCAGTCAATGCCCAGGCCGTAGTACAGTGGCGTTGGAACGGTAATCAGCGCGCTGTTGGTCGGCGCGGTGTTTTCCGGCAACATGCCCAGCGCCCACGCCAGCAGGTAACCGGCCGCCATGGCGATCACCAGCGAGGCCACGCGCAGGTACGGGTTACGCTGACGGTTGAGCAGAATAATGATGGCCAGCACCACGCCAGCCAGCAGCAGGTTTTTTGGTGCGCCAAAGGTGTGGTCGCTCATTGCGGCATAGCCCCCGCCGATGGAGGTCAGCCCCACCTGGATCAGCGACAGACCGATAATCATCACCACCACGCCCGAGACCAGCGGGGTGATCACGCGGCGAGCCAGATGCAGAACACGGGAGATCACCATCTCCGTGCAGCTGGCCAGCATCAGCGTGCCGAACAGCGCCGCCATCATGGTCGGGACATCCGCCCCGCCGGTTTTTAACGCCGTACCACCCATGATCAGCGGTGCCACAAAGTTAAAACTGGTACCCTGAATCGACAGCAAACCAGACCCCACCGGACCCCAGGCTTTAATTTGAATAATTGAGGCCACGCCGGAGGCAAAGAGGGACATGCTGATGATGTGCTGCGTATCCTGAGCCGGTAAACCCAGCGCCTGACAGATCAACAGCGCCGGGGTGATCACCGCAACAAACATGGCCAGAAGATGCTGGCAGGCAGCGAAGAGCGTCTGCGGAAGCGGTGGGCGGTCTTCAAGACGGTAAATCAGTTCGCTATTTTGCTTCTGCGCAATCGGTTGCGCATCAGGAGACTCTATGCTGTTAACGGACATCGACGGTAATCCCACGGTGGAAAAGCGGGCATTTTATCTGACCACCTGGTAAAAGCAAACGATTGCCAGCAAAAAAAACAGAGAAAATCTGCCGGTATGAGCAGGTTTTCTACAACGTGGAGGAAAAAAAAATTACACTTTTCGCGCCGGTGGCTCATGACGAGCATAAGCCGGCCCAGGATAACGCCGCGTGTGTATGGAACACGCGCATAACAGGAGCCTCTTATGATTCATCTCGATACGTTGTCGACCCTTGTTGCCGCAACGCTGGTTCTTCTGCTTGGTCGCAAGCTGGTACACAGTGTTTCCTTTCTGAAAAAGTACACCATTCCTGAACCTGTTGCCGGTGGGTTGCTGGTGGCGCTGGCCCTGCTGGTGTTGAAAAAAAGCATGGGCTGGGAAATCGATTTCGATATGTCCCTCAAAGATCCGCTGATGCTGGCCTTCTTTGCCACTATCGGCCTGAACGCCAACCTGGCGAGTCTGCGCTCGGGCGGTAAGGTGCTGGGCGTGTTTCTGATTGTCGTGGTTGGTCTGCTGCTGATGCAAAACGCCATCGGCATCGGTATGGCGTCTCTGCTGGGGCTGGATCCGCTGATGGGTCTGCTGGCTGGCTCCATCACTCTGTCCGGCGGGCACGGTACCGGGGCGGCGTGGAGTAAGCTGTTTATCGAGCGCTATGGCTTTGAAAACGCAACGGAAGTGGCGATGGCCTGCGCGACCTTTGGTCTGGTGCTTGGCGGTCTGATTGGCGGCCCGGTAGCGCGCTACCTGGTGAAGCACTCCACCACGCCAGACGGCAGACCGGACGATGAACTGGTCCCCACCGCGTTCGAAAAGCCGGACGTTGGCCGCACCATCACCTCGCTGGTGATGATTGAAACCATCGCCATGATCGCCATCTGTCTGACGCTGGGTAAAGTGGTTGCGCAATGGCTGGCGGGCACGGCCTTTGAACTGCCGACCTTTGTTTGTGTGCTGTTTATCGGGGTGATCCTGAGCAATGGTCTGGCCCTGATGGGCTTCTATCGCGTGTTTGAACGTGCGGTCTCGGTGCTGGGTAACGTCTGCCTGTCGCTGTTCCTGGCGATGGCCCTGATGAGCCTTAAACTGTGGGAACTGGCGTCGCTGGCGCTGCCGATGGTAGCCATTCTGGCGGTGCAGGCGCTGTTTATGGCGCTCTATGCCATGTTTGTTACCTGGCGCATGATGGGCAAAAACTACGATGCCGCGGTGCTGGCGGCGGGGCACTGTGGGTTTGGTCTGGGTGCCACGCCAACGGCAATCGCCAATATGCAGGCAATCACCGAACGTTTCGGGCCTTCGCACATGGCGTTTCTGGTGGTACCGATGGTTGGGGCATTCTTTATTGATATCGTCAACGCGCTGGTGATCAAGCTGTACCTGATGCTGCCGATGTTCGCCTGAGATCAGGCGTTGGAGTAGCGCTCAGTTTCCGGCATCCAGCGCTCAATTAACGCTGCCGCCTGTTCGGGGTAGCGTTCATGAATATGGCGGGCAAGGCGCTGAACTTCAGGGATCATGGCCTGATCCCGCAGCAAATCTGCCACTTTGAATTCAGCGTTCCCGGTCTGACGTGTGCCCAGGAGCTCGCCCGGGCCACGGATCTCCAGGTCTTTTTGCGCAATGACGAATCCGTCGTTGCTGTCACGCAGTACCTGCAAACGCATCTGCGCGGTTTTTGAGAGCGGGGCTTTGTAGAGCAGAACGCAATGTGAGGCCACCGCACCACGGCCCACGCGGCCACGCAACTGGTGTAACTGCGCAAGCCCCAGACGTTCCGGGTTTTCGATGATCATCAGGCTGGAGTTTGGCACATCCACGCCCACTTCAATCACCGTTGTGGCGACCAGCAAATGCAGCTCACCCTGTTTGAAGGATTGCATGACGGCCTGTTTTTCTGCGGGCTTCATGCGCCCGTGCACCAGGCCCACCTTCAGTTCCGGTAGCGCCAGCTTCAGCTCTTCCCACGTTGCTTCTGCGGCCTGCGCTTCAAGCAGGTCAGACTCCTCAATCAGCGTGCAGACCCAGTACGCCTGACGCCCTTCATGGATGCAGGCGTTGCGCACGCGATCGATGATGTCGCTGCGGCGGGTATCCGGGATGGCCACCGTCGTGACCGGCGTACGGCCCGGCGGCAGTTCGTCAATGGTGGAGGTGTCCAGATCGGCGTAGGCGGTCATCGCCAGGGTTCGCGGAATAGGCGTGGCGGTCATGATCAGCTGGTGCGGATGGAAGCCCTGCTGCAGCCCCTTCTCCCACAGCGCCAGGCGCTGATGCACGCCAAAGCGGTGCTGTTCATCGATGATCACCAGCGCGAGGCCGTTAAACTGCACCTGCTCCTGGAAGATGGCATGGGTGCCGACAATCATCTGCACCTCACCGCGAGCGATGGCGTCCTGTTGCGCAAGACGCGCTTTGCCCTTTTGTTTTCCGGCAAGCCAGCCCACCTCAATGCCCAGCGGGGCGAACCAGGCGCGGAAGTTATTCGCGTGCTGCTCCGCCAGCAGTTCCGTCGGCGCCATCAGCGCCACCTGCTTGCCGTGGGCAATGGCGCGCAGGGCTGCCAGGGCAGCAACCAGCGTTTTACCAGAGCCTACATCGCCCTGCACCAGGCGCATCATGGGCACATCAAGCGCCATATCGCGTTCGATCTCGGCGGTGACGCGCGCCTGGGCACCGGTAGGTTTAAACGGCAGGGAGGCCAGCAGCTTATCCTTGAGCTCATCACGCGGACTTAAGGGCTGGGCATGAAAACGCTGCGCACCGGCGCGCAGCGCCAGCATGCTCAGGTTATGCGCCAGTAATTCCTCAAGGATAAGACGCCGTTGGGCAGGGTGCTTGCCGCTTTCTAAATCGCTGAGCTGCAGCGTGGGCGGCGGGCGATGCAGCGTACGCAGCGCTTCCGGCAGGCTCATCATTCCCTGCGCCAGCTCAGGCGGCAGCAGTTCGGTGATGGCGCAGGTATCGAGTAACTCCAGGGCCTGGTCGGTGAGCTTACGCAGCGTCGCCTGTTTGATACCTTCCGTTGTCGGGTAGACCGGGGTGAGCGTCTCCTGCAGCTCCGGCGTGCTGAGATCGCCCTGCACGCGGTACTCCGGGTGGATCATCTCTGCGCCATATTTCCCGCGTTTGGCTTCGCCATACGCCAGCACCCGGCGGCCCGTCGCAAGGCTGTTTTTCATCGCCGCGTTGAAGTTGAAAAAGCGCATGGTGAGAATGCCGGTGCCGTCGCTGATTTGACAGGTCATCATCCGGCGGCCGCCAAAGGTGATGTTGCAGTTCAGCACCTCGCCCTCAACGGTGGCGTAAATCGCGGGCAGCAGATCGCCAATCTTATAAAGTTGCGTGCGGTCTTCATAACGCAGGGGGAGGTGAAGCAGGAGATCCTGCACGGTGTGCAGGCCAATTTTGCCCAGTTTACTGCTTTGCGCCGCGCCCACGCCCGTCAGGCTATTGAGCGGGATGGCATCCAGCAGGCGGCCTTTCATCGGTTACCCTGCGTACTGCATGGTGGCCCACCACCCGGCATCGGCTTCAATTTCGCCCTGCGCGTTGACGTGAGGGTAGGGCAATTTTTTCTGCTTCGCAACACGAGCCAGCACCGGATAACCGCCTTCAAACAGCAGGCGCTGCTGTTCGTCTTCCGGCAGCATGCTGTTGCTGCGCTCGTACATCCCGGCGTTCTGACGCTGGCGTTGGGCTTCATACAGAATGAGCGCGGAAGCCACAGAGACATTCAGGGACTGCACCATGCCGATCATGGGGATGATGATGTCCTGATCCGCCAGATCCAGCGCTTCCTGAGTGATCCCGGTTTTCTCCTGACCCATCAAAATACAGGTCGGGCGGGTGTAGTCGATCTCGCGGAAATCGACCGCTTTGGCAGACAGGTTGGTGGCAAGAATCTGCATACCGCGACCTTTCAGGTGCGATACGGCTTCGCCGATGGTCTGATGGGTTTTGACGGACACCCAGCTGTTACTGCCTGCGGCTGTCGACGCCATGGTGCGCATGCGGGCACCGGGCCAGACGGCGTGCACTTCATGCACGCCGACGGCGTCTGCGGTACGGACAATGGCAGAGACGTTATGAGGTTTATGGACCTGCTCCATGCAGACCGTCAGATCAGGCTGACGCCTGGCGAGCATTTCGCAGATACGTGCATAACGTTGTGCATTCATAAAACTAGTTTCGGTTTCGGGTGACTTTAATAACGTCCGGCATGACGCGGATCTTGCGCATAATATTTGCCAGATGCACGCGGTCGCGGGCGGTCAGACGAATAAAGGCGCTGTATACGCGGCCATCTTTTTCTTCCGTATTCAGGCTCTGAATGTTGGAAGAGGCCGTGTTGATCGCTGCCGTCAGGTTCGCCAGGGCACCCTGGTGGTTGAACATATCCACCTTAATTTCGGTGATAAATTCCTGCGCCGTCTCTTTATCCCACTCGACCGCCATAAACTTCTCCGCCTCTTTTTGATAGCCGCGGATGTTACGACAAGATTCATGGTGGATAACCAGCCCTTTGCCCGGGCTGACGTGCGCAATAATCGGATCGCCAGGAATTGGACGGCAACACTTCGCAAAGGTGATAAGCACCCCGTCCGCGCCTTTGATCGGCAGATGCGCGTGGCCGGATGCGCCAGGTGCGGAAGGTATTGCTTCGCCCTGCTGCAGATTTTTGGCCACCACGACGCTCATGGCGTTACCCAGCCCAATTTCCGCCAGCAGATCGTCCAGAGAGGTGAGCTTCATCCGGTCGAGTTCACGCTGGATATGTTCTGGTGGGATCTCTGCCAGCTTACGGCTGCCACCCAACGCATGGTTGAGCAGACGACGCCCAAGGCTGACGGAGTCATCACGCTTGAGGTTTTTCAGCAGCTGACGGATTTTGGCGCGCGCTTTGGAGCTCACAACAAAGTTCAGCCAGGCCGCGTTTGGACGTGCGCCCGGTGCGGTGATGATTTCGACTGTCTGGCCGCTGGCGAGCGGTTGAGACAGCGGATAAGGCTGTCTGTCTACGCGTGCGCCTACGCAGGCGTGGCCGATATCGGTATGCACGGCATACGCGAAGTCGACCGGGGTCGCGCCCGCAGGCAGTTCGACAATACGCCCTTCAGGCGTGAAAACGTAAATCTCATCCGGGAAGAGATCGGATTTTACGCTCTCGATAAATTCAAACGAGCTCCCCGCACTCTGCTGCAGCTCGAGCAGGCTCTGCATCCAGCGCTGGGCGCGGATTTGTGCCGTAGTGCTGCTTTCACCACCGTGCTCTTTATAGGCCCAGTGTGCGGCGACACCCATCTCCGCCATCTGGTCCATGTCTTCGGTGCGGATCTGCACTTCAACAGGGACGCCGTGCGGGCCGATCATCGAGGTATGCAAAGATTGATAGCCGTTCGCTTTTGGAATGGCGATGTAATCTTTCATGCGCCCAGGACGCGGCTTGTAGAGGCTGTGCATCTGCCCCAGAACGCGATAGCAGGTATCGGCATCGTGGACGATCACGCGGAACGCGTAGATATCCATGATCGAGTGAAAACGCTGCTCTTTGAGCACCATTTTGCAGTAAATAGAATACAGGTGTTTTTCGCGACCGCTCACGCGGCAGGGAATGCCCGCTTCCTGTAAACGTCCTTCAATTTCCGAGAGGATCTTTTGAATCATCTCTTTACGGTTACCGCGGGCGGCTTTCACCACCTCTTTAATGACGCGATAGCGGTTCGGGTACAACGCTTCAAAACCCAGCTCTTCCAGCTCGGTTTTAATGTGATGGATACCTAAACGGTGCGCCAGCGGACTGTAGATTTCGAGGGTTTCACGGGCAATGCGGCGACGTTTGTCCGGGCGGAGTGAGCCCAGCGTGCGCATGTTGTGGGTTCGGTCAGCGAGTTTGATGAGAATGACGCGGATATCCTGCACCATCGCCATAATCATCTTGCGAAAGTTTTCGGCTTGCGCCTCTTTCTTGTCGCGGAAGTTCAGTTTATCAAGCTTGGACACCCCTTCCACCAGTTCGGCAACGCTTTTACCAAACAGCTGTTCCATATCCTGGTAAGTGGCAGGGGTATCTTCGATCACGTCGTGCAGCAGAGCGGCCATCAGCGTTTCATAGTCGAGTTTCATCTCGGCCAGAATGCAGGCCACCGCTACCGGGTGCGTGATATAGGGTTCACCGCTTGAACGTGTCTGGCCCTCGTGAGCGTCACGTGCAACGAGATAAGCCTGCTGAAGACGCTTAATCTGGTCTTCAGGCAGGTAGGTTTGAATCAGTTGATTCAGGCTTTCAAACAGATACAAGGGCGACCCGCAGGTTTAATTAACGACGACCTTCAGCAATGGCGGTTACGGCCTGCAGTTCTGCGGCTTCCTGCTCTTGCTGCTCCTGGCGCTCACGTACGTCGAGGATCTGGTTGTTGATCAGACCTTCTTCGATTTCGCGAAGTGCAATTACGGTGGTTTTATCGTTTTCTTCCGGTACCAGCGGATCTTTTCCGCCTACCTGCATCTGACGAGCGCGACGCGCGGCGACCAGCACCAGGTCAAAACGGTTACCAATTTTCTCTACAGCGTCCTGAACAGTTACGCGTGCCATACTTAAAATGCTCCACAGGTGAAGAAATGACTGGGCATAATACTGAAAGTGGGTTCAGTCTGCCAACAGTTTGGTGATTAATGCGTCATGTCGCTGCTTCTGGCGGCTCATACGCAGACGTTCTGCGCGAAGGATGGTTTTGAGATCGCTCAGTGCGGCATCAAAATCATCATTCACAATAAGGTAATCATATTCGGCGTAATGGCTCATTTCTGCAACTGCCTGTTCCATACGCTTTGCAATGACCTCTTCGCTGTCCTGACCGCGGCCACGCAGGCGGCGATCCAGCTCATCTTTCGACGGCGGTAAAATAAAGATACTGCGCGAATCAGGCATTTTCTTGCGAATTTGCTGTGCGCCCTGCCAGTCGATATCCAGGAACACATTCACGCCGGTTGCCAGAACCTGCTCAATGGTTTCACGCGAAGTACCGTAGTAGTTCCCGAAAACTTCTGCGTGTTCAAGAAACGCATCTCGGCCAATCATCGCTTTAAATTCGTCGTGATCGACAAAGAAATAGTGTTCACCGTGCACTTCACCCGGACGCGGTTTACGCGTGGTGTGTGAAACAGAAACCTGAGTATCATACAACGGTTGGGTTTTTAACAGTGCCTGAATAAGGCTGGATTTACCCGCGCCACTAGGGGCAGAAACAATATAAAGCGTGCCTTGAGCCATGAGAGTCTTTTGTATGTGTTAACGAAGAAGTCCTACATACGGGCTTATTATACACGTCGCCGCTGTGTGACGTAGCCTTTGTCACACTTTTTCCCCTGGATTATTGCATTTTGCGTGTCGTTTTCAGGTTTTACCTGTGTTTTGCAGCAACATAAATTCACTCTGGATAGCGCCTCGCAAAGCGCAATGTTGCCATTAGCGTAGTTTTCGTCGCCGGGTTATACCTCCAGCAACGTAAAGGAGGGGTAGCAATGTGGCGATGGATAAGCGGCTTCATGCTGTTGTGGTGTGGTTCTGCGGCGGCGGTGTGCCCGGTGTGGTCTCAGGCGAGGGCGGAGAAAGAGATTGCGACGTTAAGTGCGCAAATCAAACGCTGGGATGACGCCTACTGGCAGCAGGGTATCAGCGAAGTGAACGATGAAGTGTATGACCAGCTCAACGGGCGGTTAAAACAGTGGCAGCACTGTTTTGGGTATGCCTCACCTGACGCAGCACTTCCCGCCCTGACGGGACGTATCAAACACCCTGTCGCCCATACAGGGGTTCATAAGGTGAGCAGTAAAGAAGAGCTTGTCCAGTGGATGCATGCCCGGCGCAATCTCTGGATGCAACCCAAAGTTGACGGCGTAGCGGTAACGCTGGTGTATCGGGGTGGAACATTGGCTCAGGCCATTAGCCGTGGCGATGGGCTAAAAGGTGAAGACTGGACATCGCAGGTGCGTTTAATACCGTCGGTGCCACAACACCTTTCCGGCGCGCTGGCGAACAGCGTGTTACAGGGGGAGCTTTTTTGGCAGCGTGAAAATCACATTCAGCAGCAGATGGGCGGAATGAATGCACGCGCAAAAGTCGCAGGTGCGATGATGCGCCAGCAGGATAACGCGTTTTTGAGAGAGGTTGGGGTATTCATCTGGGCCTGGCCAGACGGGCCAAAAGAGATGAAAACCGCACTGGCGGAACTGTCTGACGCGGGTTTTACCCTGACAGCGCGCTATACCTTGCCCGTAGAGCATATTGAGGCCGTCGAAAAGCAGCGCTCAGCGTGGCACACCGCAGCATTACCCTTTGCCACGGACGGCATTGTGGTTCGCTTGGCGGATGAACTGCCGGGTGAAAACTGGCTGCCTGGAGAGGGCAGTTGGGTTGTTGCCTGGAAATATCCCCCTGTCGCGCAGGTTGCTGAAGTACGGGATATTCACTTCACTGTGGGCCGAACGGGGAAAATTGCCGTTGTGGCGGGGCTGGAGCCAGTACGGCTGGATGATAAACAGGTGCAGCGGGTTAGCCTGGGATCCGTTGGCCGCTGGCAAAGGCTGGATATCGCGCCGGGCGATCAGATCCAGGTAAGCCTGGCCGGGCAGGGGATCCCCCGATTCGACAAAGTCGTCTGGCGAGGGACCGACCGGCAAAAACCAGAACCTCCAGTCCCGCAGTACCATTCTCTCAGCTGTTTTTACGCTTCACCGGAATGTATGGAGCAGTTCTTTGCCCGGCTGACGTGGCTCAGTTCTAAGCAGGGGCTGGATATTGCCGGTTTAGGCGAGTCAGGCTGGCGGTCGCTCTGGCAGGCACATCGCTTTGAACATATTTTCTCATGGCTGTTGTTAACCCAGGCGCAGCTGCAAACCACGCCGGGGTTTTCGGCTGCACGCGGACTGGCGCTCTGGCATCAGTTTAATCTGGTGCGCGAGCGTCCTTTTATTCGTTGGATCATGGCGATGGGTGTTCCGCTGGCTCAGGCGACCCTGAAAGCCGCCGGAGAGCTATCATGGCAGATCATGCACCAGCGTAGCGCTATGGACTGGCAGACCTTGCCGGGGACCGGAGAAGAGAAAGCGCGGCAAATCGTTAACTGGCTCCACGCGCCGGAGGTGGATGTGCTGGCAAAGTGGCTGGCTGAACAGCACATCAAGGGATTCTGAAATTAGTGAGCGCTGTGTTTGTAGTGAAACACCGGCAGGCCGAGCTTCAGTCGCAACGCCAGCATGCGGGCCGTAAAGCCGAACAGCAGCGTGGAGATGACCACCACATCATGGTTCGAAACATAATGCTGCAGGGCAATATAGAGCACCGCTGCGGCGAAGGAGATGCCGGCATACAGCTCTTTTTGAAAGACCAGAGGAATACGTTTGCAGAACATATCGCGCAGCACGCCTCCAAACACCCCGGTCACCACGGCGGCAATGGTGGCGATAACTGGCCCTTCACCCATATCGAGCGCGATTTGTGCGCCAATGATAGAAAAGACAATCAGCCCGAGCGCATCAAGCACCAGAAACAGGCGACGCAGATGGGTCATAACGGGCGCGACAATGGTGGTTACTACGGCGGCGGTCGCCACAATAATCACGTACTCGGGGTTTTTCACCCAGCCCAGCGGGTAATGGCCCAGCAAAATATCGCGCACGGAACCTCCGCCCAGCGCGGTCGCTGTGGCAATAATGATCACGCCGAAGGTATCCATTCGGCGACGACCGGCTGCAAGCGCACCAGTCATGGCTTCTGCAGTGATGCCAATGAGATAAAGAGTGTGAAGCAGCATATAACCTCCGGTGTGAAGCCGGGAAGGTTAACGTTTTGTGCGCACGATCACGATTGAGATTTTCTAAGGCGAACAGTTTCAGATTAGTAAAAGTAATGATAAGTAAATCACTTCTTCTTCATAAATAGGTAAATAAAAGAGAGGGTTTAGTCAATTACCAGTTGCTCGTTTTTTATATGTGAAATATAATCATAAAAAAACAAATGGTGATTTTAAATGGAGATATTATTTCAATTAGCTATTTTTTACATTTTGCTTGCTCTTGCAAGCGATTGGTTTTTTAAAGAAACATCAAGTCCTTTAACGTTTAGACAATTAAGAAAATTTAACTTTCAATCATTTTTTATTGCTCAAGCTAAAATGTTTTTTAGCTTTCTAAAACTTAGTGAAGATAGCTTGTCTCGGCAACCGGTGTTTTGGCTTGGGACTATTTTACCTCTTCTTGCAGCTTCTGTAATCGAATTTAAGATTTTGCAGGTAAACGAAATTGAATTATCGATTCAAAACATTAATGTCATTTTTGAATTTAGTAAGATACCGCTTTATATATCAGCACTGACACCCACACTTGGTGTATTTATATCAAACATTCACCGAACAATTCAGACAAAAAAACAAATAGAGACGGCAGAAAAGAAAAATATATCAGACGGTTATTACGCACATCTGAAATATATCACGGATTGCTTTAATAATTTAGCTCTTGCTGAGAAATCGAATTCTAAGATTAAAGTTCTTCAGGAAAATCCTTTTATTATACTTAGGCCTAATAGTTTATACAAAGCTATTTTTATAGAGTCAAGTATTAATGGCGGTTTTAAAGACAAAGTTTCTGACAAATTCATCAAAAATGTCACAATGAAACTTAGACGTTTCAACAAAAAAATTGTTTTAAATGAGCTTGAATATACCAATATACTGAATGAACGAAAAATAAAGGATATTCATAAAATAATTACTGAGTGTAATACTGGAATTAATGAGATTTTAAATTGTTTTTATGCAACCTGTAAGAAAAGCTCATTAATTGAGGCGGAGTACGTCAATGAAAATAATGTAAAAAGAATGAATATTGATTTGACGATGCTTGAAATAGGTTGGGGTAAACGCAGAATATACGACTTCATTATATACCTTTTTGACGTCATAGATTTAAAAGTGTCTTCTCATCCTGAGCTTAAAAAAGAAATTAATGAGTTTTTTGAGCTTATTAAATTAAGTAGCTCAGTAAGAAAAAGTTATTTAGCAGCTCAAGCAGCTCAAGCAGCTCAAGCAGCTCAAGCAGCCCAAGGAAAAAAGAAATAGAAAAGGGCATAGGATTGATTACATTTCCTATGCCAAATAACTTAACTACTCGATATTCTGGATCTGCTCGCGCATCTGCTCAATCAGTACCTTGAGCTCAATGGCGGAATTCGTCACGTCGGCATTGATTGATTTAGACGCCAGGGTATTCGACTCGCGGTTGAACTCCTGCATCATAAAGTCGAGACGACGGCCAACGGCTTCTTTCTTCTTCAGAATGTTGTAGGTCTCTTTAACGTGTGCTTCCAGACGGTCCAGCTCTTCGGCCACGTCAACGCGCTGCGCCATCAGCACCAGCTCTTGTTCCAGACGGTTATTTTCCAGCTGAACTTCCGCTTCTTCCAGTTTGGCAACCAGACGCTCGCGCTGCCACTGCAGCACTTCCGGCATATGGGTACGTACTTTTGCCACTTCGGCGCTGACGCCTTCAAGGCGCTGTTCAATCATCGCTTTCAGCGCCTGGCCTTCGGTTTCGCGAGCAACGATAAAGTCATCGAGCGTGCTGTCGAGGGCGGCAAGGATTTCAGCGGCAATTGCATCCAGATCCTGCTCTCCGGCAGCCATAACGCCAGGCCAGCGCAGAATATCAACCGGATTAATTTCGCCTTCGTCGCTTTGCATTTTGACCCAGTTCGCCGCATTGACGAGCTGTTTTGCCAGTTTTTCGTTGAGGATCAGTTCGCCCTGCGCGCTGGCATCCGGCTCAAAACGCAGGTTACATTCCACTTTGCCGCGCGTCAGACGCGTACGGATACGCTCACGCACCACAGGCTCAAGGCTGCGGAACTGCTCCGGCATACGGAAATAGGTTTCCAGATAGCGCTGGTTTACCGAACGCATTTCCCAGGTAGCGCTACCCCAGCTACCCTTGATTTCACGCCGGGCGTAGGCGGTCATACTGCGGATCATAGATATTCCCGTTTTTAAAGGAGAGATGGGGGGATTATAGCTTTCAGGGGCTTCTCAGGATAGGAATAAGCGTCCTTTATCCGTATAATGCGCAGCCACATTCGTTTCAAGCCGGAGAATTCATCATGCGTCCAGCAGGTCGTAGCGCCAATCAGGTGCGTCCCGTCACCCTGACCCGTAACTATACAAAACACGCAGAAGGCTCCGTTCTGGTTGAGTTTGGTGACACCAAAGTGCTGTGCACGGCTTCCATTGAAGAAGGCGTTCCGCGTTTCCTGAAAGGTCAGGGCCAGGGCTGGATCACGGCTGAATACGGCATGCTGCCGCGTGCAACGCATACCCGTAATGCCCGTGAAGCGGCAAAAGGTAAGCAGGGCGGCCGTACCATGGAAATTCAGCGCCTCATCGCGCGTGCGCTGCGCGCCGCTGTTGATCTGAAAACGCTGGGCGAATTCACCATTACCCTGGACTGCGACGTCATTCAGGCTGACGGTGGCACGCGTACCGCATCGATTACCGGTGCCTGTGTGGCGCTGGCGGATGCCCTGAATAAACTGGTTGCGGCCGGTAAGCTGAAAACAAACCCAATGAAAGGGATGGTTGCCGCGGTGTCCGTCGGTATCGTTAACGGTGAAGCGCTTTGCGATCTGGAATACGTAGAAGACTCCGCTGCCGAAACTGACATGAACGTGGTGATGACCGAAGACGGACGTATCATTGAGGTGCAGGGCACCGCAGAAGGCGAACCGTTTACCCACGAAGAACTTCTCACCTTGCTGGCTCTGGCCCGAGGGGGAATTGAATCTATTGTAACGACGCAGAAAGCGGCGTTAGAAAATTGATTTTAAAGGCGACCAATGAGTCGCCTTTTTTTGCCTGTAAGACAGAAAAGACAAAGGAGCGAATCCATGAAACCGTATCAGCGCCAGTTTATTGAGTTTGCGCTTAACAAGCAGGTCCTCAAGTTTGGCGAGTTTACGCTGAAATCCGGGCGCAAGAGTCCCTATTTCTTCAATGCCGGGCTGTTCAATACCGGGCGCGATCTGGCGCTGTTAGGCCGTTTCTATGCCGAAGCGCTGGTGGATTCAGGGATTGATTTCGACCTGCTGTTTGGCCCGGCCTATAAGGGCATTCCGATTGCGACCACCACCGCGGTTGCGCTGGCAGAACACCATGACCGCGACGTGCCGTACTGCTTTAACCGTAAAGAGGCCAAAACCCACGGTGAAGGCGGCAACCTGGTCGGCAGCCCACTGCAGGGGCGCGTGATGCTGGTGGACGACGTCATCACCGCGGGTACCGCCATTCGCGAATCCATGGAGATTATCCAGGCCAACGGCGCGACGCTGGCTGGCGTGTTGATTTCTCTGGACCGTCAGGAACGGGGTCGTGGTGAAATCTCGGCCATTCAGGAAGTTGAACGTGATTACAGCTGCAAAGTGACGTCAATCATCAACCTGAAAGACCTGATTGCGTATCTGGAAGAGAAGCCAGAGATGGCGGATCATCTGGCTGCGGTGCGGGCATATCGCGAAGAGTTTGGCGTGTAACGGAATCGCCCGGTGGCGCGTCGCTTGCCGGGCCTGCGCAATTCGTAGGCCGGATAAGGCGAAGCCGCCATCCGGCAACGACGTTACTGCAACTGCGCCGCCACTAACGGCCAACGGGCGTCGAAATCGTCCGTTGGGCTGTATTTGAACTCACTGCGTACAAAACGGGAGAGCATGCCTTCGCAAAACGCCAGGATCTGGCTTGCCAGCAGCGTTTCATCCGTGCTGTAACCTTCGCCTTCACGCATTTTTTTCTCACGCAGTACCTGGCGCAGCTGCGCTTCAATACGCTCGAAAAGCTGGTTAATGCGACCCTGCAGTCTGTCCTGCTCAAACATCAGCGCATGGCCAGTCAGAATACGGGTCAGGCCCGGGTTACGTTCTCCAAATCCCAGAATCAACTGCACAATCAGACGCAGACGCGCAGTGGTGTCTTTTTCGTCTTTCAGAATCAAGTTGATACGCGTGATCAGACTGTCTTCGATAAACTCGATCAGGCTGTCGAACATCCGGGTTTTGCTCGGGAAATGACGGTACAGCGCCGCTTCAGACACGCCTACAGAGGCGGCCAGTTTTGCGGTGGTGATGCGTTGACTGCCATCGCTGGATTCAAGCATCAGAGCCAGAGATTGAAGTATTTCTTCGCGACGGTTCCTTTTCGCGGTTTGTTTTTCTGCCATGTTGCAAAATACCCCTGAAAATAAGCACTTGTCAGGCGGGCATCCACACAGCGACCGCAAACTGGCGTTTGCGGTTTGTTATGACATTATGGCGCTGTGAGATGCGTGTCTGTCGGGCGGTTATTTGCGCCCGGAATGGCCGAAGCCGCCTTCGCCACGGTCGGTGGCATCAAAGTCCGCCACCAGGTTAAATTCTGCCTGCACCACAGGTACAAAGACCATCTGCGCGATACGCTCGCCCGGTTCAATGGTGAAGCTGTCCTGACTTCGGTTCCAGACGGAGACCATCAGCTGGCCCTGGTAGTCAGAGTCGATCAGGCCGACCAGGTTACCCAGCACGACACCATGCTTATGACCCAGGCCTGAACGTGGCAGGATCACCGCCGCCAGTGAAGGGTCAGCAATGTGAATCGCCAGGCCCGTTGGGATCAGGGTGGTCGCACCCGGAGCCAGTTCTACGGCGTCATCGAGACAGGCGCGTAGGTCAAGACCGGCAGAGCCGGAGGTGGCATAGGTTGGCAGCGGGAATTGCTCGCCAACACGCGGGTCCAGAATCTTAACGTCGATTTTTTTCATCATAACGGGTAACGATCTCGTCCAGTAATTGTTGGCCCAGGAGTTCCTTGCGCTCAAGCGGTAAGATTTTATCTCCATCCTGCCAGAAAAGGTGCAGTGCGTTGCTGTCGCTGTTAAATCCTTGCGTGGCCAGCGATACGTCATTCGCGCAAATCAAATCGAGGTTTTTGCGGGTACGTTTTTGCCGGGCATATTCTTCCACATTATTTGTTTCTGCGGCAAACCCAACAACGTAAGGACGATGGGTTTTCAGCGCGGCGACGCCAGCAACGATATCCGGGTTTTTCACCATTTTTAGTGTTAATTCATCGCCTTGCTTTTTGATTTTGGCATCGGAAATGGTCTCTGCGCGGTAGTCCGCGACGGCAGCACAACCGATAAAAATCTGCTGGTTTTGCGCACGGGCCTGTACCGCGGCCTCCATTTCCAGCGCGGTGGTGACATCAATACGCTGCACAAAAGGCGGCGTAGGTAACGAGACCGGGCCACTGACCAGCGTGACGTTCGCGCCGCGTTTCGCCGCTGCGGCCGCAATCGCAAAGCCCATTTTACCGGAGCTGTGGTTGGTAATGTAACGTACCGGATCCAGCGGCTCGCGCGTTGGGCCGGCTGTAATCATGATGTTGAGATGTTGCAGGTCGTTGACAGGCGAAAAATGGGCCGCGGCCATATCGACAATAGTCAATGGATCAAGCATACGGCCTGGGCCGACATCGCCACAGGCCTGGCTCCCGCTGTCCGGCCCCCAGATCAGCAGGCCGCGCGAAGCCAGCGTCTGTAGATTATGCTGGGTCGCGGCATTGCGATACATCTGCTGATTCATGGCCGGCACAACGGCAACAGGGGCGGGCGTGGCCAGACAAATGGTCGAAACCAGATCGTTCGCCATCCCGGCGGCAACGCGGGCAATTAAATCGGCCGTGGCGGGGGCAAGGATAACCAGGTCTGCCCATTTCCCAAGCTCAATATGGCCCATCGCGGCTTCTGCGGCAGGGTCAAGCAGGCTGTCAGATACCGGGTATCCTGAAACGGCCTGCAGGCTCAGAGGAGTGATAAAGGCTTTTCCGCCTTCGGTTATCGCGACCCGTACGTCGGCCCCGCGCTCGCGCAGACGGCGCACCAGTTCCGGCGTTTTATAGGCTGCAATGCCGCCGCTAACGCCAAGAACGATTTTTTTACCGGCCAGGCTCATCATGATTCTTTCCTGTTGGGTTTCACCAGAGAGCGGGCATTTTATCACAATCCCAAAAACGGGGTGATCTTGTCCTTCGGTCACTTTGCGAGGCGTTACGCAAGAACGAGACGCGAGAGTCAGGTACCTGAGTAGCCTATGGCAAGATGGGCAAAAAACAGGGAGAAAAAGCATGGAAGACGAGGATGAACTGCTCTTACCGCGCGAAAAATTGCTGCGCTATGGCGTCACTTTGCTAAAAGATGAGGAACTGCTGGCGCTTTTTTTGCGCACCGGTACGCCGGGCAAAACGGTCTTTACGCTGGCAAAAGATCTGATAGGCCATTTTGGCTCACTCTACGGTTTGATGACGGCGGAACTGGCGGAGTTTGCGCGTGTGGAGGGTATCGGTGTGGCGAAATATGCCCAGCTTAAAGGGATTGCCGAACTGGCCCGCCGTTTTCAGTGTGTTCGTATGCAGGAGGAGGACCCGATACTGACTCCTGCGATGACGCGCGAGTTTCTGCAAAGTCAGTTAACCGATATTGAACGCGAGATCTTTATGGTGATCTTTCTCGACAACCGGAACCGGGTGCTCAAGCATAGCCACCTTTTCTCGG
The DNA here is from genome assembly GCF_028737495.1 of Enterobacter cloacae complex sp. 2022EL-00981. Taxonomy (NCBI): domain Bacteria; kingdom Pseudomonadati; phylum Pseudomonadota; class Gammaproteobacteria; order Enterobacterales; family Enterobacteriaceae; genus Enterobacter; species Enterobacter cloacae complex sp. 2022EL-00981. The sequence continues at coordinate 67,658 of NZ_JAQZRK010000005.1, read as the reverse complement.
GCACGCTAAGCCATGTTGAGGTTCATCCGCGTGAAATTGTGCGCGAAGCAATAAAATTGAATGCAGCCGGCGTGATACTCGCGCATAATCACCCTTCTGGCTGTGCAGAACCAAGCAGAGCTGACAAAGAGATCACCGACCGCATTGTCAAATGCTGTCAATTCATGGACATTCGTGTGCTGGACCATCTGATAATTGGCCGCGGAGAGTACCTTTCTTTTGCAGAACATGGCTGGATTTAGGCTATTTCTCGCGATCCATCGGGATCTTTGTCTGTTCGGGACTTGAGCACACCGCCGAGTCAGCGTATACTACGCCACCTTTGAGAATCTCGGGTTTGGCATTTGGGCCTGGCAATCGAGAGTTCAATAGAACTATGCGATGACCGGGCTGTAAAGCCTGACGAGGCGCCGATACCCCATACGAAGCTCGAGCTAATTTGATTTTTGGAGAATAGACATGTCCCGAGTCTGCCAAGTTACTGGCAAGCGTCCGGTGACCGGTAACAACCGTTCCCACGCACTGAACGCGACTAAACGCCGTTTCCTGCCGAACCTGCACTCTCACCGTTTCTGGGTTGAGAGCGAGAAGCGTTTTGTCACCCTGCGCGTATCTGCTAAAGGTATGCGTGTAATTGATAAGAAAGGCATCGATACAGTTCTGTCCGAACTGCGTGCCCGTGGCGAAAAGTACTAAGTACTTAAAGAGGAAATAAATCATGGCTAAAGGTATTCGCGAGAAAATCAAGCTGGTTTCTTCTGCTGGTACAGGTCACTTCTACACCACCACGAAGAACAAACGTACTAAGCCGGAAAAACTGGAACTGAAAAAATTCGATCCAGTTGTACGCCAGCACGTAATGTACAAAGAAGCTAAAATCAAATAATTTTAGCCTCCTTGTATTGAAAAACCCCGCAACTGCGGGGTTTTTTGCATTCTGCATCTTACTACGGAGGAATCATGCCTGAATTACCTGAGGTGGAGACCAGCCGCCGCGGTATTGAGCCGCATCTGGTCGGCGCGACTATTCTTCATGCTACCGTGCGTAACGGTCGCCTCCGTTGGCCGGTTTCTGATGAGATCCATGCGTTAAGCGATAAACCGATCCTCAGCGTCCAGCGCCGCGCGAAATATCTGCTTCTGGAGCTGCCCGATGGCTGGATCATCATTCATCTTGGCATGTCCGGCAGCCTGCGGATCCTCACTGAAGAGCTGCCTGCGGAAAAGCATGACCATGTCGATCTGGTGATGAGTAACGGCAAAGTGTTGCGTTATACCGATCCCCGCCGCTTTGGCGCATGGTTGTGGACCAAAGAACTGGAAGGACATAGCGTACTGGCACATCTGGGGCCAGAGCCGCTTTCAGAAGCGTTTAACGCGGAATACCTGAAAGCGAAGTGTGCGAAAAAGAAAACCCCGATTAAACCCTGGCTGATGGATAACAAGCTGGTGGTCGGCGTGGGGAATATCTATGCCAGCGAATCGCTGTTTGCAGCCGGGATCCATCCCGATCGGTTGGCCTCTTCGCTGTCGGCGCAGGAGTGTGAGCTGCTGGTACGGGTGATTAAAGCGGTGCTGCTTCGCTCAATTGAGCAGGGGGGAACGACGCTGAAGGACTTCCTGCAAAGCGATGGTAAGCCAGGCTATTTTGCTCAGGAGCTGCAGGTGTATGGCCGCAAAGGCGAGCCGTGCAGAGTATGTGGAACGCCGATCATCGCAACAAAGCATGCCCAGCGCGCCACATTCTATTGCCGTCAGTGCCAGAAATAGCGCTACTTTAGCTTGTCCATCAACGCCTGGTGGACGTTAACCGGCAGGAAATGGGTAACGTCCCCGTGATGACGCGCCACCTCTTTCACCAGCGTGGAAGAGATGAACGACCACTCCTTGGATGGCATCAGAAATACGCTTTCCAGCTCCGGCATCAAATGACGATTCATATGCGCCAGCTGCATCTCATACTCGAAGTCTGCCACCGCGCGTAAGCCACGGATCAGAATCGTCGCCTGCTGGGCGCGGGCAAAGTTGGCCATCAGATCGCTGAAGCCCACCACTTCCACGTTCGGCAGGTGCGCAATGGCCTCGGTGGCAAGCGCGACGCGCTCGTTCAGGTCAAACATCGGTTTTTTACTGGGGCTGGCAGCAATCGCCAGAATCACCTTGTCGAACATGCACGACGCACGGGTGATGATATCAAGATGACCATTGGTGATCGGATCAAAGGTACCTGGATAAATCGCTTTTGTGCTCATGGCTCACGTTTTCTCTGAGTAGCCGCGGCTGAGCGCCCACAGCTCGGTGTATTTGTTGAAAGTATACTGGGCATTTACCACGGCCAGTAACCAGCCCTGTTTACCGTCCAGCACGCCGCCACGCAGCAGCAGCGTTTTCAGAAATGCCCCCAGCGTATGGGTGAAGATACCTGTCAGCGTGGCTTTCTTGCCGCGCTGATGGCGCTCCTGTGCCCAGGCGGTGGCATAGTTGAGCTGTTTACGCTGGAAGCTGGCGAAATCCCGGCAGGTCAGGTGCAAAAGATCGCCCGTCAGCGGGACGACTGGCGCACTGTCGCAGGCCAGGGATTCATGGACCAGATTATCATTGTACTGATACCGCTCGCGCTCGTAGAGGCGCGTGACCCGGTCGGGGTACCAGCCGCTGTGACGCATAAAACGGCCAAGGAAATAGTTACGACGCGCAATGCTGTAGACCGTGCCCGGCGTTGGTGCGGCGAGCACCGCCTGAATAGCCTGACGCAGCTCCGGCGTGATGCGCTCGTCTGTGTCGAGCATCAGTACATAATCACCGGTGGCATATCCCTGCGCACGCTGGCGCTGGATGCCATACCCTTGCCAGTCGGTGTTGGTATAGACTTTTGCACCCGCTGCGCGGGCAACGTCCGCCGTGTTGTCTTCACTGCCGGAGTCGAGCAGGATAATTTCGTCAGCCCAGGCAACGGAGGCCAGGCAATCCGGAAGCAGGTCGGCAGCGTTTTTGGCGATCAGAACGACCGACAGGCGCGTTGACATTAGTGGCTCCGCTGCGGCAGATAAGGTTGCAGAAGCTGCAGCAGACGGGTGAGGGCACCCTGGTTCTGATGCAGCACTTCGACGGCATGACGACCGTACCACAGGCGGTAATCTTCGTCGGTCAGCAGAGTCGAGACCTCTTTGACCACCGAATCCGCATCGGTCACGGTAATTAGCCCTTCCGCTTGCTGCAATTTCGCACAGATATCTTTGAAGTTGAAGGTATGTGGACCCATCAGCACGGGAATGGCATGGGCCGCTGGTTCCAGCGGGTTATGGCCACCACGCTCCACCAGGCTGCCGCCAACAAAGGCCAGATCAGCGATGCCATACAGCAGCATCAGCTCACCCATGGTATCGCCAATAACCACCTGCGTGCTGGTGGAGGGGATCTCACCGCTGCTGCGCAGGGTGAAGCTGAAGCCGCCTTTTTGCACCATTTCACGGGCGTCTTTAAAACGCTCGGGATGGCGAGGTACCAGAATCAGCAGCAAATCGGGGAATTTCTCCAGCAGCTTACGATGCGCCTGCAGGATAATCGCCTCTTCGCCATCATGGGTGCTGGTCGCAATCCAGACCTGGCGACGCGGTGCCCACTGGCGGCGCAGCGTGATAGCACGGGCGGCAAGTTCAGGCGTGACGGAGATATCGAATTTGAGGCTGCCTGTCACCGCCAGCTGGTTGCGTTTCAGGCCAAGCGAGATAAAGCGCGCTGCGTCTTCTTCGTTTTGCGCAGCAATCAGTGTGATTTTGCTGAGCAGGCGGCGCATAAATTTCCCCAGCTTGCCGTAGCCTTTTGCCGAACGTTCTGACAGACGCGCGTTAGCGATCACCAGTGGAATTTTACGGGCATGCAGAGCGGAAATCATATTCGGCCACAGCTCGGTTTCCATCACGATCACCAGTTTAGGGCGAACGGTTTCCAGAAAACGGTTCATGGCGCAGGGAAGGTCGTAGGGCAGATAGACGTGATGCACGTCTTTACCGAAGGCGGACATCACGCGCTCAGAGCCGGTCGGCGTCATGGTCGTGACGGTGATCGGTAGCGACGGATAACGGTGACGCAGGGCGCGAACCAGCGGGATCGCTGCCAGCGTTTCGCCAACAGAAACGGAATGCAGCAAAATACCGTCCGGGGCAACTTTATTGCGACAGAAGCCATAGCGTTCAGCCCAGCGTTTTCGGTACGCAGGCGCTTTACGGCTACGAAGCAGCAGTCTCAGCCACACCAGTGGCTGAATGATATAGAGCAGGGCGGTATACAACAATTCCAAGCGATTATCCGTCTTTTTAGTTTCGGCGGGCAAATTCTAAGCATTTGGGCCAGGTAAAGCTATCTCTTATGCCACATAGCGCTTCAAACGGAAGTAACGACGGCCCAGTCGCCAGCGCAATCGGGGACTTTTTGCATTTTTCCAGATGAGTTTCCAGATCCCTTTATCGAAAAACTCTTTGATAATAAATGCCTTTTTCTGCTCATCTTTCATGTTGTCGAAAGTATGAATGATGCCCAGCCCTTCTTTGGCAATTTGCCAGTGGCAAGCAGGGATCCCTTTCACTTTATCGGGGTAGCGCTGATTAATGGCATCGAGCATCTGCAGGATTTTCATGTAGTGACGCGCCGAGCGAATGAGCGTGTCGTCATTGTCCGGCATATGAGACACCGACGCAGAGTGAATGTAGTAGTCGTAGTAACGTTCACTGGTGTACTGCACCCGCTCCGCCGCCAGCAGTACTTCTGTGGTCCACGGAATATCCTGATGGCGCAACCCCGGTTCAAAGTGAAAACCGTGCTCGCGAATAAAGTCATGACGATAGATGTTCAGCCAGGTCACGTGCAGGAACTTACGGGAGTCGAGCGCCATTTTGAGCCATGCAGGGCCGGACATGACGCCCGTTGATGCCAGTTTGTCTTCAGGGAAAATAGGGCGTGAAGGCTTCTTATTATTTTCCCAGACGTAGTTGCCGTTACAGGTAGCGACATCAAGACGTTGCGTAACAGCCATATCAAGCAGGTGCTGATACATGCCGGGTTTAAAGACATCATCAATATCAGGGAAAGAAAGATATTGGCCCGTCGCGACGGCCAGACCGGTATTACGCGCGATGGATACGCCCTGATTTTGCTGCTCAATAACCTGCATCTGCGGCAGCTTTTCGCGCCAGTTTTCGACGATCTGCATCGAACGGTCCGTGGAGCCGTCATTGACGATGATGACTTCCATACTGTCGATGCGTTGATCCACAAGGCAGGTAAAGAACTGATCCAGGAACGCTTCACCGTTATAAACGGCTACCACCACGCTTAATAATGGCGCTGAATTTTGCATAAGAAACCTGATTATTTTTGATTGTCGACCAAAGCAATATATTGCTGGCAAATGGCCTTGATACCGAACGATGCAATGGTTGCGCGATCAACGACCGGTGGAGAGGTATAAATATCCGCCAGCGTTTTTGCCAGAGACTCGTCATTCATCTCTGCCAGACCGCGGGATAAGTCTCCCTTGAGGATTTCGGCGGGGCCACCTGGACAATGTGTACTGACGGGTGGCGTCTGGCAGATAATGGATTCAACCAGCACATTACCAAAACCTTCGCAGTCAGAACTTAACACTAAAAGGCGTGCCCCTTTAATCCAGGGATAAGGATTAGGTTCGAACGGACGGAAAACCGTTTTGTCTTCAATGCCCAGTTCGCGGGCAAGCTGCTTAAGCTTTTGAATTTTAGCCTCAGAGCCATTGCCCATCATGACCAGCGTGGTATTGAGCTGACTCAGCGCGAACGCCCGTAGCAGGCGATCGTGGCGCTTGTGTTCATGGAAGCGGCCGACGTGAATGATGTAATCCTTTCCCTGCATCTCAAAGGGGGCGTCCGCCAGACGCTGGATTTCAGGAATATCAAAAGGATTATGGATTACCGCCGTGCGTCGGAGATTCAGGGCCAGCGTTTCTGAAAGATCTTTCAACACGGCGCCTGAGACGGCGACCACGTTGCGGTTTTCGTAGGTATGGCGAATCTTAGTGTGTTTAAACCAGCGTGAAAGCCCACGGCGATGACGAAGGTAGGAGAATGAGAACATGCCATGCACGCAGAACCAGACTTTATCGCGCTCCAGGGCGCGGCAGTGCGCCACGATGCGGTCAGTTTTGTGCAGATGCGAGAACACCACATCAAATTTGCCGCTGCGCTCCGCCCGCTCGATAGCCTGATCCAGCAGCCTGGCGCGGCGTGGGATCTCCGTTAGCTTCCGCCACGGTTTTTTGCAGGTATCCTGAACGACCTGATAATCGATGCCTTCCGGAATGGCGTAGTCGCACACTTTCCGCAGCGAGAAGAGAGAGACCTGATGCCCCATCTCTGTTAATCCGCTGGAGAGTGTAAGAACCGTTTTTTCAGCTCCTCCACCGGGTAAACCATCAATAATCATTAGGATGCGCATTTTTAATCCAGTAATTTTTGATAAAGCGAAATAAGCTGACTTGACAGTTTTTCGGGGGTGGCGTCTTTTACACGTTCACGTGCCGCTCGTCCCATATCGTTATTTTTTTCCAGCGAAGGGGTGGCCGCTACCGCCTCCTTCAGGGTGCTGATATCAAGTGCGTCACAGTAAAATCCGTTCTGGCCTTGCTGAATAAATTCTGCCCCACCGCAACTCTCTGATGTAATGACCGGCAAACCGCAGGCCATCGCTTCAAGAATGACGTTAGGGAAAGGATCATACAGCGTTGGTAGCAGTAAACCATCAGATAGCTGATAAAATGGCAGCGTCTCTTTTTGCATCCCCAGAAAACGGATTTGCCCCTCGCAGCCTAATGAACGGGCGAGGTCGCGATAGCGACGTTCTGCTTTATCCTGCCCAACCACAATCAGCCACGCCGCAGTACCCGCAACGGCGCGTATAGCGCTGGCCAATCCTTTTCGTTCAAATCCTGACCCTACGAAGCAGAAAATGACGGCATCGGTCGGCAAACCAAACTGCTGACGCAATGCAATACGTTGTGCCTCTTCTGCCGGAACGAAACGGGTGGAATCAATTGAATTATAAATCACATGTATTTTTTTTGCGTCAATATCAAAGTCTTCGACGATTTCGCGCTTGATCATCTCCGCATTACAGATAACCGCCTTTAACTCCGGCGCCTGGTACATTTCACGTTCGGCATTCATCACATAGCGGTGATAGCGATCATGCATCAGCAGTTTTGCACGCCAGGCAGGCAGAATGCGTGCGCGCTGCAGGAGCCAGCGTCGGTGTACGCCGTCGCCTGCACGATAAATGTCACAGCCCGGAATGCGCTCGTGGCTTTGCACAATATCAAACTGCTGCTGCTGCCAGAGCGCACGTGCGGCATGCGCAAATCCGCGCTCGCGGCTGATGCGGCCCCATTTGCGCGGATCGCAAATATGAATATGCCAGTCGTCCTGTTTCTCACCCTGCCATTCGCGCGTGATGACGTTGAGCTCGAGATTTTGGTTGCTCAGCGCGGTAAGGGCGCGAGACACGAAGCGTTCTGCCCCGCCATCCGGGCGATACTTTTGGCGAACAATCGCCAGGCGATGGTGTTTCATGACAGATATCTCCTTGCGGCGGAGACGACAGCATCAACGGGAATGGCGTCGAGATAGCGTTCTTTTGTTTTGGTATCAATGGCGTCTGGATCGGGCAGCGGGCCGTAATCACCTGCCCAGATGACTTCCCCATTAACCTGCCAGGGTGACCAGAAGGTGAGTTTTGATGGGCCAAACAATGCCACACAGGGGGTCTGAAGCGCAGCGGCCATATGCATCGGAACGGAGTCAACGCCAATAAACAGAGACGCATGATCGATAAGCGAAGCCAGTTGACGCAACGTGAGCTGACCTGCCAGCGAGACGACCCCCGTCTCTGGCGAGGCGGCGAGAATGCGATCGATCATCGCCAGCTCTTTTTTATCCGGCCCGGCGGTGAGGACGACAGTGTGGCCATCCTGCTGCAGCGCCGTGATGGTTTGCGCCATTTTGCCTTCGTCCCAGCATTTAAAGAACCAGCGCGACGTAGGCTGAATCACGATGTAGTTGTCTCCCACACCGTTTTGCATCAGCTTTTGGTGAGCCTCGTGCCAGTCTTCAGCATGGTAGGCCATGGTCACGGCAGGTTGAGCGGTGACCGGTAATGGCGACAAAATAGAGAGGTTCTGTTCGACAGTGTGCAATGCGTTGTGCCCGGCCACAGAGACCAAATCGCTATGGCAAAACCGCCAGAATGCGTTGTTGCGCTTATTAAAAGCGAACCCGAGTCGTACCGGTGCGCCGGTGAAACGGGTAACGATAGCGCTGCGCCACTGATCGGCAAGATTAATCACCAGGTGATAATGCTGTTTCCTTAACGCACAGAGCAACTGCCACTCTTTTTGCAGATGTTTCAGCGTGCCCAGCTGCTTCCATTTACGGTCGATCCCGTAAACAGTACCGATCGCCGGGTGTGCGGCGAGCATATCGCGGGTTTCTTCATACAACAGCACATCAATCTGTGCCTGCGGCCATTTTTGACGTAACGAATCAATGACGGGAGTGGTCAGCAACATGTCGCCATGATGGCGGAGTTTGATAAGTAAAATGCGCAAATCAGGCGTGTCAGGTAAGTTATTCATCATCATCTTATTGGCGTTGTACTGTTGGCAATTCTAATAGACCTGATAGCGACTTGCACTCTTTCTCCATAATCTCAGGAAATTCCCTGGAAGGGTTTACTCATGCTTCGGTGAGTGCGTAACATAGCGCTAACTTTCCTGTCTTGCGGACTCATTATGAAAAAACCAGCGTTTATCATCACGATTGATACTGAAGGCGATAATCTCTGGCAAAATCACCGCGTCATTAAAACGGAGAATGCGCGCTATCTGGCGCGATTCCAGACGCTTTGTGAGCGTTTCGGTTTCAAACCCGTATGGCTGACAAATTATGAGATGGCGATTGAGCCGGTTTTCATTGAGTTTGCCAAAGATGTGATCGCCCGCGGTCAGGGTGAAGTCGGGATGCACCTTCACGCGTGGAATAGCCCTCCTGAACACGATCTCACCGGAGATGACTGGCGCTGGCAGCCGTATTTGATTGAATTTTCAGATGAGGTGATGCGCGAGAAAGTGTTGTTCATGACCCGTCTGCTGGAAGAGACCTTCCAGACCAAAATGTTAAGCCATCGCGCCGGGCGCTGGGCCTTTGATAGCCGTTACGCCAGACTGCTGATCGAACTGGGCTACCAGGTTGATTGCTCTGTTACGCCGCGCGTGAACTGGCGCAACGCGAAAGGCGCACCGCAGGGGAATGGCGGAACCAATTATCAGCACTTTCCAGACCACGCCTACTTTATTGATACAGACGATATCTCACGAGCGGGCAATAGCCCCTTACTCGAAGTGCCGATGAGCATCCAGTATAAGCATCCGGCCTGGTTGAACACCGTCAAACAGGGCTACGATCGCCTGCGCGGTAAATATCGTTCACCGTCCGTAAACTGGTTGAGACCGTCCGGTGGTAATGCGTCGCAGATGATTCAGGTCGCACAGCAATGCCTGTCTCAGGGACATGACTACGTGGAGTTTATGCTGCATTCCTCTGAATTTATGCCGGGCGGAAGTCCTACGTTTAAAGATGAGGCGGCGATTGAAGGGTTGTATCAGGATCTGGAAGTGCTCTTTAGCTGGTTATCCGACAAGACGGTAGGGATGACGCTGGCGGAGTTTTATTCCCATAAAAAAAGCGCCGATTAATCGGCGCCTCTGGAATTATTTTTGCAGCGCGGTTTTTACCGGGGTGCTGAAAATAATGGCAAGTGGAAGCCAGAATAGCACCCAGTATTCTCGCGGATTGCTGATTACGAACATGCCCTGGGTAACATAGAACATCAGCGCAAAGACGATAACCGCAATCTCTGCTTTGTGATTAGCAGCAAGGTGGCGAAGACATTGTCTGCCCGCAAAGAGAATCATACTCAAAAGCAGCAGAAGCCCCACAATACCGCCCTTCAGGAAAGTCGCTAAATAAAGGCTATGCGTTGTGGTAACAGGTTGACCATAGCCGTTAATGAATTCAAGTTCTTTATTGAAACCCCAGCCGAAAATCATTTTTTGTTTCGCCACTTCAAAGGCATGCAGCCAGATGCCGAAACGGACAGAGCCTGCACGGGAAGATTCTTCCGCGCGTTTGATGAATATATCGAAGAAGCCGCTGAAATAGAGGATGGAACCAATAGCTAACAATACGATCAGCGAGCCCGCTAATAGCTTTAAATTCCATTTCGGTTTACACAGAAACGCAACGATAGCGGCGACAATCATCGAAAGGAAAGGCCCACGGCTTTGGGTCAGAATCAAGCAGACCAGCAGCAGGGGAACGGGAATATAGAACCAGTAGTTACGCGTTTCGCGAACCAGAATGGCGCTCAACAGAATACCCAGCGCCATGTATCCCCCAAGATCAATGACATTGTCCGGGGAGAACGGGAAAGCACGTGCTAGCCGATTTTGAAATATGTGCTCTTTATTGACATAAATCAGCGTTAATATCGTCAGTGCCACGATGCCGAGATAGGCTGCGCCAATGATATATTTTTTTCTTTCCTGTAACTCACACTGACGATAAAGGCACAGAAAAACAAATAAATAAAAAGAATGGCTGATGGCTGAGCTAAGATGTGAAGATTCCGCCCACAAATTTGAGAGTGAAAAGTAAAGCAAAAAGGCACCGGTCATCCCCAGTGCAGGAAGGAAGTCACGATCGTTGATAAAACGGGTGCGTGTCTCACTATTGATAATCATAGTGATGATAAACAGAGCCAGCGTGATATGGAATAAGATATTTACCCGTGAGACACCGCAAAAAATCATGCTCAAAAACATAAAGAGCACAAAAGGATAGAACAGGTGGCGTTGCAAATTAACTGAAGACATCACTAAAATCCTTTCTGGGAAAAACGGAGTCAGGGATAGCGCTTTGAGGAGAGAGATTGATAACTGAAATGTTATCATTTTTGAAAATGGTGCTTGCCAGCTTTAGCGCGGGGATCACAACATTATGCACTTTATCCTCAAGAAATGATGGCAACATCGTATCGTTGCTTTCATAGAAACGTGGCTGGTTGAAATTATTCATATCAAGACCGGCAATATAAATTTTCTTGAATCCCAGAAAGTAAATTATCTGAAGCGCCCAGTATATCACGGTGCCAGCATCAACCACTCCATGTCGCACATCACGACTAAAAGCAATATTCGGATGCGTATCAGAGAAAACAATTTCTGGTGTGTCCGCTAAAGCTTGACGCAGATTATCCTGTTTAATTGAAGGTTTGTAGGTCTCATAACAAATATCTTCAATAATACAAATCTCGCACTGAATGTTTTCGTAGGAGAAACGCTTTATAAGTTTGACGATCCCCATAACGGTAGTAAATAAAATAACATTTTTACAGCCGGTTAATCGTTTCAAAAGCGCCGTTTGACGGTCGATAAACGTCATGTCGACAATGAAATAAAGACTAAAATTGAGCTGGTGATTAAGGTGCCAGGCGCCATTCACGCCAGCGGTCGCTACCGATGTCGGCAATTTTGCAAAATCAATATGTTTGATTGAAGGGCCTGTCGCCGCAATCAGAATCTCACCATTGAATCGGTGGTGAAGTGAGGATAAGGAAGTCAGTTTGATATCCAACCCCTTATATTTTAAATCACATATTTCACCGGTTTCATTGCGGGATAATTTAATAAATGGCCATAAATTCTCATTATGTCGCATATTACGCTTATGCGTATATCGATACAGTTGCTTGGTCAAAGAGCCCATTTCACGCCTCAAGTGATTCTTTTTTGTTTTTATTCACGGTCGTTAATAAACTGGCAATCTTATCCAGATCGGTTTCACCTACGGCAAACAGCTCTTCTTTTGGTTGGCTGAAATAGTAACGCGTTTCAAATACGTATGAGTTAATATTCTCATCATTGCCAATCAACAGAACATTGCCGAGAGGGCGTTGTTCGTAATGGCAGCACGGGCCAAACAACATGACGATAGGCACACCCACTGCATCGGCAATGTAAATATTCCCGGAATCCGACGCGATATAGCAATCCATCTTTGAAATAGCCCACGGGAGTTCTTCCAGCGTGATCTTCCCAATCAGACTGATCAAGTTAGGAATGTCACCGTAAGCACGGGTGATATCGTCCAGCCACGACTGTTCATCAGGGGCGCCAAACACATAAAACTCGCAGGGCAGGTCGGCGAGACGGTCAATAATTCGCTTCCAGATGACCGGCGGCACCGTTTTGGCTTTATTACCTGCGGCAATGCTGATGCCGATGCGGATCACATCAGGTTTGTCGAGAATTGCCGGGTAGGTCGCTGGTTTGAACAGCGGCTTTGTGGCGTGCTTGGGCGAGTCCTGCCACGTCAACGAACGGTCGGCCAGCTTCAGGTAATTGGTCACTGATAGCGTTTTTTTGCCGTGCTCAACGGTACCGTCGGCGGTGAGATAGAAAATCCCGTGATACCATCTGCGGGTGTAAATGCTTAAAAATTGTTTGTTTTTGGCATTACAGACGGCGGCAAAAAAGAGATTTACACTGTTGGGTTGCAGAAGATAGACGTTGTCGTAGCGGTTCATGATGCGGCAGGCAAAGCTGAGCTTACGCCACAGACTACGCTTATGCTGCTCGATAAAAAAAATCTCTTCGATCGTTTCGTCATGCTTCGCCAGCGCACCTACGCTGCGACTGATAAGCACATCACTTTTTTGCAGGTATGCCAGCAGGGGCGTCGCATTAACAAAATCACCGATTTTGGCTGTCTGAATGACCAGGTTTTTACCTGTATCTTTGCGGAACAGCTTCCGGATTAGCTTCACCGGAAGGAGTAAAATGAGCAGAAATACGTAACTCATTCGTTAGATATCCCTGTCGGAAAGCCAGTGGCTGTCCTGTAAAAATGAAAAAATGGCATCTGCGCTAATGTCCCTCGTTTGTTGAGTCGGGCTGACCATTTGATGCTGGTTTTTACCGTAACCCCCAATCAAACCGGGATCGGTCGGGCCAAAAATCGTGATGTTTGGACGATCCAGCGCCGCGGTTAAATGGCTTAAACCCGTATCAACGGATACGACAGCTTTAGCTCCGGCCAGCTCTGCAGCAACTTGCGCCAGCGTGAGTTTAGGTAAAACCTCGACGTGCGAAAAACCGGCTGCCAGACGTTCAGCACGCTGGCGCTCATGTTCAGCACCCCACGGCAGTTTAATATGGATGCCGGCAGGTTGCATTAGTTCAATGAGTCTTCGCCAGTGCGTTTCCGGCCAGTGCTTATCATCGCGCGTTGTGGCATGCAGGAAGACCAGCCAGGGCTGTGCAGGCTTCTCTGCATCACGCAGAAAATGCTGCGAAATCGCGTAATCACCCTGCGTTTCCGGCTTTGTGTAACCGAGGCTTTTTGCGAACAGCTCGCGGGTGCGTTCCACTGCGTGCTGCTGCTTTGCAATATGGTGACGACGGTTATAGAACAGGCTGGCGAGTGGTTCGCGGGCGGTTTGCCAGTCCATGCCGTGCTTTACACCGTGTGCCAGGCGCGTGACCAGCGCGGCGCTTTTGACCAGCCCCTGCGCGTCGATTATGGCGTCGTAACGCTGCGCCTGCACCGCATCGCGGAAGGCTTTGCGCTCGGCTTTAATCGGTGTGGAAAACCACGCTTTACGCCAGCGGCGGATGGCCACCGGGATCACGCGATCGACCGCTTCGTGCCAGGTAGGGATCTGCGCGAAGCCTTCTTCCACCACCCAGTCAAAACGAATGTCAGGAATGGCCCGCATGGCGTCCGTCAGCGACGGAAGCGTATGCAGCACATCACCCATCGAAGAGGTTTTAACGATCAATACCCGCATTCGTTATCCTTCTTCGCTCAGCAGCAGTTCGTTGAGTTCTTCGAGAACGCGCTGCGGCGTGATGTCGATCAGGCTCTGGTGATAACCTTGCGCGGCATCGCCTTTACGCACCTTATGGTAACCCGTGATTAGACGAATAACGCGCGCCTTATTTGAGAGCGGCGGCGTAAAGTCCGGGCTACTTGGACCGTACAACGCAACCAGCGGGCGGTTGAGCGCGGCGGCGACGTGCATCAGCCCGGAGTCGTTGGTGACTACGGCTTTACAGGCAGAAAGTAAAATCACCGCCTGCTCGAGCTGGGTTTCCCCGGCCAGGTTGCGGCACCAGGCCTGCTGTTCTGTGCTGAGGGCTGCAAGAATTTCGTTCCCCGCCTCGTGGTCTTTGGCCGAGCCGAACAGAACGATCTGATAACCTTCGTCGATCAACTGCTTTGCCAGCTCTGCGTAGTGATAGTGCGGCCAGCGTTTTGCCGGGCCGAATTCTGCGCCCGGGCAGAAGCCAATCATTGGCCGTTCAGAGGAAAGACCAAACGCGTTACAGGTCTGGGATTTTTCACCCTCGCTGACCTGTAGCTGTGGCCATAGCAGCGGCTGCGGCAGGTCTTTTGCGCTGTGCATCACGCCCTTGTCGTAGGCCAGCGCCACATAGCGCTCCACCATTAATGGCCAGGCCTCTTTATCCAGCACGCGTGCGTCATTCAGCAGACCGTAGCGCATCTCACCGCGCCAGCCGGTACGGTGCGGCACACCGGCGAAGAAGGGAACAAGCGCGGATTTAAACGAATTGGGTAACACGTAAGCGCGGTCATAACGCTTCTCGCGCAGACTGTGGCCGAGTTTACGACGTTCGCCAATTTCCAGCGCCCCGTGGCCGAGCGGCATTGGGATGGCTTCATTCACTTCCGGCATACGCGATAACAACGGACGGCACCATGCGGGTGCCATCACGTCGATTATCGCCTGGGGATAACGCGCCTTGAGCGTGCGATAGAGACTTTGCGACATCATCATGTCGCCCACCCATGACGGGCCGATCACCAGAATTCTCATACTTACGCGTCGCGATTCAGCCAGGCCATATATTCCGTTACGCCTTCGGCAACGGTCTTGAACGGCTTGTCATAACCCGCTGCGCGCAGGTTGGTCAGATCGGCCTGGGTGAATGCCTGGTAGCGGCCTTTCAGTTTGTCCGGGAAAGGAATGTACTCAATGCTGCCTTTATTGTGATACGCCAGCGTTGCGTCAGCCACGGCCTGGAAAGACTCCGCGCGGCCGGTGCCAAGGTTGAAAATACCGGATACCCCATTTTCCCAGAACCACAGGTTCACGGCGGCAACGTCGCCTACGTAGACGAAGTCACGCTTAAAGCCGTCGCTGCCTTCGAACAGTTTTGGGCTTTCGCCGTTATTCAGCTGAGTGTTCAGATGGAACGCCACGCTCGCCATGCTGCCTTTGTGGCCTTCGCGCGGCCCGTAGACGTTGAAGTAGCGGAAACCAACAATCTGGGAGTTCGCTTCTGGCAACACCTGACGCACATACTCGTCGAAAAGGAACTTGGAGTAACCGTAGACGTTCAACGGCTGCTCATATTCGCGGGATTCAATGAAATCAGAGGTACGTCCGCCGTAGGTGGCCGCCGAAGAGGCATACAGGAACGGAATTTCACGCTCCAGACAGTAGTGAAGCAGCTCTTTAGAGTACTGATAGTTGTTGTCCATCATGTACTTGCCGTCCCACTCTGTGGTGGAGGAGCATGCCCCTTCGTGGAAGATGGCTTCGATCTCGCCGAACTCTTCACCTGCCATAATCTGGATAAGGAAGTCTTCTTTATCCATGTAGTCAGCGATGTTCAGATCCACCAGGTTGACGAACTTGGTGCCGTCTTTCAGGTTGTCAACCACCAGGATGTCGGTGATGCCTTTGTCATTGAGAGCTTTAACAATATTGCTGCCGATAAAGCCCGCGCCGCCGGTAACGATGATCATAACTGTAACCTTTGAAGTGTGGAGTCCGGGGACAATCCCGGACGCTAATGGTTCTATCATATCATTAGTATGGCTGCCCTTCAGCCATTCACCGACATAGCGCAAGGGTACACGTGATTTATGCTGCAAAAACGAGAAGAGATAATGTGTCATCTCGTCATGAACTATAGGTTTGGGTAATATGTGCCGAAATTTGCCGAGTCTGGAGAATTGCAATGCGTGGTGATTTTTACAAACAGTTAAACAGCGACCTTGAAACCGCGCGTGCGGAAGGGTTGTTTAAAGAAGAGCGTATTATCACGTCTGCTCAGCAGGCGGACATCACCGTTGCCGATGGCAGCCATGTGATCAACTTTTGTGCGAACAACTACCTGGGTCTTGCGAATCACCCTGAGCTGATTGCTGCGGCGAAAAGCGGTATGGATACCCACGGTTTTGGTATGGCCTCCGTACGCTTTATCTGCGGCACGCAGGACAGTCACAAGCAGCTTGAGAAAAAGCTGGCGAACTTCTTAGGCATGGAAGACGCAATTCTGTACTCCTCCTGCTTCGATGCCAACGGCGGTCTGTTTGAGACGCTGCTGGGTGCAGAAGATGCCATTATCTCCGACGCCCTTAACCACGCTTCCATCATTGACGGTGTGCGCCTGTGTAAAGCGAAGCGTTTCCGCTATGCCAACAACGATATGGTTGAACTGGAAGCACGCCTGAAAGAGGCGCGTGAAGCGGGTGCTCGCCATGTGCTCATCGCCACCGACGGCGTGTTCTCTATGGACGGCGTGATCGCCAACCTGAAGGGCGTGTGTGACCTGGCGGATAAATACGATGCGCTGGTGATGGTCGATGACTCGCACGCGGTCGGTTTTGTGGGTGAAAACGGCCGTGGCTCGCATGAATACTGTGACGTGATGGGCCGCGTGGACATCATCACCGGTACGCTGGGCAAAGCGCTTGGTGGCGCGTCTGGCGGCTATACCGCTGCGCGTAAAGAGGTGGTGGAGTGGCTGCGCCAGCGCTCCCGTCCGTACCTGTTCTCCAATTCCCTCGCGCCGGCCATTGTTGCCGCCTCCATCAAAGTGCTGGAGATGGTGGAATCCGGGGCTGAACTGCGCGACCGTCTGTGGTCCAACGCGCGCCTGTTCCGCGAAAAAATGAGTGCGGCAGGGTTTACCCTGGCCGGTGCTGACCACGCCATTATCCCGGTCATGCTGGGTGATGCCGTCGTGGCGCAGAACTTTGCCCGTGAGCTGCAAAAAGAAGGCATTTACGTGACCGGGTTCTTCTTCCCGGTCGTACCAAAAGGCCAGGCGCGTATCCGCACCCAGATGTCCGCGGCGCATTCGCCTGAACAAATTGAAGGTGCGGTGGAAGCCTTTACCCGCATCGGTAAACAGCTGGGCGTAATTGCCTGAGGACGTGTGATGAAAGCGTTATCCAAACTGAAAGCGGAAGAAGGGATTTGGATGACCGACGTGCCGGAGCCGGAAGTCGGTCATAACGATCTGCTGATCAAAATTCGTAAAACCGCCATTTGCGGCACTGACGTTCATATCTACAACTGGGATCAGTGGTCGCAAAAAACCATTCCGGTACCCATGGTTGTCGGCCACGAATACGTTGGTGAAGTAGTTGGGATTGGTCAGGAAGTGAAAGGTTTTAACATTGGCGACCGCGTCTCGGGTGAAGGACACATCACCTGCGGCCACTGCCGTAACTGCCGCGGTGGGCGTACGCACCTGTGCCGTAATACCATTGGCGTGGGCGTGAATCGTCCGGGTTGCTTCGCGGAATATCTGGTGATCCCGGCTTTCAACGCGTTCAAAATTCCGGACAACATTTCTGACGATCTGGCCTCGATCTTTGACCCGTTCGGCAACGCGGTACATACGGCGCTCTCTTTCGACCTGGTCGGCGAGGATGTGCTGGTCTCCGGTGCGGGCCCTATCGGGATTATGGCCGCAGCGGTGGCGAAGCACGTGGGTGCGCGTAATGTAGTGATTACCGACGTGAACGAATACCGTCTGTCGCTGGCCCGCAAGATGGGCGTCACCCGTGCGGTGGATGTCTCTAAAGAGAGCCTGGCCGATGTGATGGAAGAGCTGGGCATGACCGAAGGGTTTGACGTGGGTCTTGAGATGTCCGGCGCACCACCGGCGTTCCGTACTATGTTGGATACCATGAACCACGGCGGTCGTATTGCGATGCTGGGTATTCCGCCGTCGGATATGTCTATCGACTGGAATAAAGTTATCTTCAAAGGGCTGTTCATTAAAGGCATCTATGGCCGTGAAATGTTCGAAACCTGGTATAAGATGGCGGCATTAATTCAGTCTGGCCTGGATCTGTCCCCGATTATTACACATCGTTTCTCCGTTGATGATTTCCAGAAAGGCTTTGACGCGATGCGTTCGGGCCAGTCCGGGAAAGTTATTTTGAGCTGGGATTAAACCTGCCAGCTGGCACCCGTATAAACGGGTGCCAGTGCTAATTATGGTAGTTTGACTTTTCGGAATTTTCTTGTTACTTTTCAATAAAATACCAATCTTTCTTCTCCACGCGTTTATTAATAATAATTACGTCAGGAAGACACTGTCAGGCTTGTCAAAACATTATGTCCACGCACCTTTCGCTGAAGCTGGTTGATACAACTTCACGGTTTACCTCTTTTTTAAATCTGGCGATTTCTCTTTTAATATTTATGGCTGTAAATATTTTACATGCCCGATATAATT
This sequence comes from Enterobacter cloacae complex sp. 2022EL-00981, assembly GCF_028737495.1. Classification (NCBI taxonomy): domain Bacteria; kingdom Pseudomonadati; phylum Pseudomonadota; class Gammaproteobacteria; order Enterobacterales; family Enterobacteriaceae; genus Enterobacter; species Enterobacter cloacae complex sp. 2022EL-00981. The sequence continues at coordinate 49,009 of NZ_JAQZRK010000005.1, read as the reverse complement.
TGGTAATTAACAGAACGTTTGTTTTTTTGCTGATGTTGTTGATGCTCAAGTGCATAGACAATAAATTAATACGCAATGTACTGGCGATTGTACTTCTCATTCCAGTTGCGGCAGATATTTCTCTCCAGCTACACGCATGGAGAAATTTCGATTCTGCGTTTAGTTATGGGTTTGCAATGAGCATAATCCACTCCACACCGGATGAAGCAAGTTCAATGCTCAGCGTGTACTGGCGTGAATGCATTATTTTTATCACACTCTCTGCTTTTTTTATTTATACCGCAAATACGGGTGCATGGCCCGTTGCACCGCGATTTCGTCGCTGGCCTGCCATTGTGCTTGGTGTGACGTTGTTGGCTTTCTATGGTCAGGCACTACAGCACCAGTTCAGGAAAAGCAGCGTCGAAAGTCTGGCGCAGCGCGTGGTTCAGGCGACACCAGTCAGTACGGCAAAAGTTTTTATGCAGGCTTTTGAAGATAACGCGGTCATTGCCAATATCGGTAACAACATTCCTGATTACAAACTCACGCTTTCGGATACCGGTATTGAGAACTACGTGCTGGTTATCGGTGAGTCTGAGCGAGCGGCGAATATGGGCATCTATGGTTATCAACGAGATACTACACCAGAGCTGGAAAAGCAGAAATCGCAGCTCTTGCTGTTCCGTAATGCTGTAGCGCCAGCGCCGGTCACGATTATGGCCGTACCGTTGGCCATGACCGCTGATAAAGTGAATATTCGCGATCCGAAAAAATATGGTGATAATGTTATTAATATTGCCAATAAAGCAGGCTATGAAACTTATTGGTTTAGTCATCAGGGTAAAGGCGGGGCGCATAACAACGTCATCACCGGGATTGCCATGAATACGAAAAAGCATGAATGGCTCGAAGGCGGTTACGATGAAGATCTTCTACCTCTGTTGCAGAATGCATTAAAAGCCCCGGGTAAAAAAGTGATCGTCTTGCATTTATACGGCAGCCATGAACCATCCTGTACGCGCTTTCCGGCAAACCAGGCGGTGTTACATGGTACCAATGAGGCCGATGACTGTTATGACAACTCGGTACGGTATACAGACACATTGATGGGCAAGATGTTTAGTATGCTGGCCAACTCGCGTTCTTCGGTTATGTATTTTTCCGATCATGGTTTGATTCGTGATCCGCAACGCGCTGTCGTTTACTCTCACGGTAATGTGAACCCTCCACGAGAGGCTCTGCACATCCCTGTGTTTATCTGGTATGGGCAACAGGTTGATAAAGCCAGGCAATACACAGGAGACTATTACACCGTCTGGTCTGCTGATGATGTGAACACGCTTGCTGAATTGTGGTTGGGGATCCATCGTCAGGGTCAACCTGTCCAGTCGGTAAACTCATGGCTTGCCGGTTACGATAAGAATGTCTCAGTACTGGATACCACAGGTAAGACCTATTACTGGAGTAATATACGTTAGCCCGGACGTGTGATATCTACTGCACATCAAGGTGACGTAAAATAATAAAAGGGGCCTGAGGCCCCTTTTATTATTAGATCGCAGAACTATCGTTACTAAGTTTATTCAATACTTTTGATGAGATATCATCAATGTTTATTTTATTGTGGCGCTTGTCAAATATCAGTTGTTCTGAATTCTTGCCAATTGGGGAGAAAATAGTATTGCCTTCGAAGTTTTTATTATGATCCAGCAGCATTGAAAAATAGATGGCAATAATTTTTTTATCAAACGCACAGGCGATATGAACAATGGCCGTATCAACAGAGACCACTAAATCGGCTTTTTTTATGAGCGTGATAGCATCCCAAAGCGATTTAAATCGACAGACAGTAATTTTCTCATCATCGAAGGCAAGGTCTGCTAGTTTTTTACCTTCACCAATGATGAAAACTTGTGTATCCGGGTGCTGCACAATATCAATCGCCAGTTTTTCCAGTTGAGGCAGAGAAAGACTGCGTTCGGCTACGCTCGCGAAGGGATTAAGCACAACGATCTTTTTACCAGCATGAGGTTGTAGAAAATCATCAATAAAAACTTCATGCTCGGGTAAAACAGGTAAGGAGTAGCTAAGAGATGCGGGCTTAATACTTAAAGCGTTAAGTATTTTTTTTTGGGGATGTGTAATATGAAACTCAGGACTCACCGGTAACATTAAGTTATAGGGTTTATCCAGCCAGCCACCAAATCCAATCGCATATTTATAATGAATTTTTGCCAGAAGTTGTGTGTTAAATAATTCCTTTCTCTTCATCCATGAATAATGACTAATCACCAGATCTGTCTCGATATCTTTCATTTTTTTGATATTGTTGATATCGACAACATAAACTTCATCAATGTCAGTCATCTTCTCGAAGAGATCGCGATTTCGTTCTTCAACAATGACCTGAAGTTGATAGCCTGCATCTTTCAGATTACGCCAGGTTCCTGTATGGCATACCGCATCGCCAATTCCAAGATCAACAAAAGGGAAAAGAATTTTTTTAACGCTGGAGACGTCAATTTTTTCTTGTCGCTTATCCTGTAATTGTCGCGATAAAGAAAGCAACTGTAGCCGTCTTTTTAATTCTTTAGTTTTATAGTTTCGCTGCCTGTTAATTTCCTTTAAATAACCAATTATTTTCTTCATAACCACGCTAAACCAAATTAAGCATTTTACTGTGGGTAGTATAATCTTAACGACAACGAAAAGGAATGTCTGAGGAAATAGAACAACGCGACAAAGATTTTACTGTTACTTAACAATAAGTTAATGCATTTTTTCACTCTGTGAGTTCCGTCATTTTTTCTGGGATGACTATCATGTTATAGAGTTTTTTATTGACCAAAGTGAGCTTTGCCAGCTTTTCCATAAAAAATAAGATACAGATTCGGAAGTGACAACAGTGATAGCTGGCACTATCTTGTCAGGAATGACTTGACTGAGTTCAGGAGACCACATGTTTAAACTAACCGTATGTCTTTTGACATACAACTCTGCCCGCTTGTTACATAAGGTGTTAACGCCGTTAATGAGTATTGCAGATGAGTTTATTGTTGTTGATTCTGGTAGTTCAGATGAGACATTAGTTATCCTTCAGGAATATGCCATTACACCAATGTTTCATCCGTATGCAATGCACGGTGAGCAGATGAATATTGCCATTTCCCGGTCATCTAACGACTGGGTGTTATGTATGGATAGTGACGAAATACTCGATGAAGACACTATACACTATATCCTGGCGTTAAAGTCTGGAGAGGAGCCGCCCGCTGATTGCGGATGGAGCCTGTCACGCTACTGGTATGTCTTAGGCGAGCGCACACGAACCATCTATCCGATTTCTTCTCCAGATTTCCCATTAAGATTGTTCAACCGCCAGCATGTCAGATTTAACAATCGACCAGTGGATGATAAGGCGATAGGTGCGGCGCGGGTGACACGTATACCTGGCCATGTCCGGCACGACACATTTTATTCCCTGCATGAAGTGTTTAATAAGCTGAATGTCTATACCACCCGAGTCGTAAAATATCAGACGCTCAGGCCGTCAATCGCACGTGGTGTGGTGAGTGCTATTGGGGCTTTCTTTAAATGGTACTTGTTTAGCGGGGCATGGCGGCAGGGGAAAGTTGGTGTAGTTACAGGGCTCTATGCCACCTTGTACAGTTTTTTAAAATATTTCAAAGCCTGGTATCAATATCAGGAAAGAAAAGAGCCCGTTACAAAAGAGCAAACGGACTCTCACATTACAGAATAAGCGTTAGCCGATCAGGCTTTCTTACCCCAGCCCTGCCACTGATGTTGAAAATATTGCACCAGCGTACTCTGGCTCATGCTTTCACCAATCACAGAGAAGAACCGGGTCGCATAAACCGGTTCAGGGGCATGTTTCGGCACACAGCGTTTTACGCCGCGGAACGGGTTACGCGGCGTTGATGACCCTGGTTTCCCCTGGTTCGGCGTTGACGTATCAACCTGTGGTTCGTTCAGGAGATCGCTCGGGCGGACCAGCGTGATATCCGAAGGCAAGGTCGGCAGCATTTGCTGCAGGACGCGAACGGTCGACGGATGCGGGTGGCCGATGGCAATCGCGGAGCCATTGCGGCGGGCCAGCTGCACAGCGCGATTAAACTGCACGCGAATGTCTGCTTCGTTCTGCGTATCGTCAAGGAACACCTTGCGCTTAATCACCTTCACCCCCGTTCCCTGCGCGGCACGCATCGCCTGACTGTTGCCGATGGTCATGCTATCGAGGAAGTAGAGGTTGTAACGCTCCAGCGCCTGCATCACTTTGAGCATCCCGTACAGGCTGGATGTCATCGCGCTGCCCATATGGTTGTTTAACCCCACGGCATACGGAACTTTGTTGTAAGCGTCGCGGATAATGCGATCGATCTCATCGCTGCTCATCTCAGGGCGCAGAGTATCTTTTTCCAGCGGTTGTTTGCTGATGGGGGCCATCGGCAGATGGATCAATACCTGGTGGCCGCTGTTGTGGGCCTTGGTCGCCATCTCACGCGCGTGTGGCGCATTCGGGAGGACGGCGACAGAAATGGCTGCCGGCATCGCCAGCACCTGATTTTCATAGTGCGGACGATAACCGAAGTCATCAATCACAATGGCGAGTTTACCGGCGTATACCGGTGCGACCAGCGCCAGTGCGCTGGCGACGGAGAGAACAATTCGACGAAATTGAAGCAAAACTTATCTTCCCAACCACGGCTGTGGATTGACCGCCTGACCCTGGCGACGAATTTCGAAATAGAGTGACGGGCGGCCCTGACCGCCACTGCTGCCCACAAGGGCGATGGGTTGACCCGCGCGCACCTGAGTGCCAACGCTGACCAGTGCGCTCTGGTTATAACCGTAGAGGCTCATGTCGCCTTTACCGTGCTCAACCACTACCACAAGCCCGTAACCCTGCAGCCAGTCGGCCAGGATCACGCGGCCATCGGCGATGGCTCTGACTTCGCTACCTTCAGACGCACCGATAACTATCCCTTTCCAACGTAGTTCACCCTGCAGCTGTTCGCCATAACGATGCAGAATTGAACCGCGAACGGGCCAGTAAGCCTGACCGCGAGGGGAGCCCAGGCCACCGGTTCGTGACATCAATGAGCGTTCGCTTTCGCTTGGTTTATAGGTTGTGCCCTTACGGGAGGCTTCCTGCTGCTTATCACGAACGGCCTGCGCCTCGCGAGCCTCTTTTTCGGCGCGGGCTTTTGCCGCGGCCTCCGCTCGGGCGATGCTATTGCGCAGCTTCGATTCGTTGGCGCGCATTTCGCTCAACTGGCTCTGACCAGCCTGAATGGAGGATTCAAGCCCGGAAAGGGTTTTCTTACGTTCGTTGCGAGCCTGTTCGAGCTTTGCCTGCTGGGCCTGCTGTTCGTAGAGCAGCGTCTGCTGCTGGCTCTGCTTCTCTTCCAGCTCGGCTTTTTGCGTGGTGACCTCTTCGCGCGTCTGTTTTAGCTGCGCGATAGTCTCCTGACGCGCCTGGTTCAGATAGCCGAAATAAGCCTGCAGGCGCTGACCGCGCTGGCTCTCTTCACCGCTGAGGATCAGCTGAAGGCCGGTGTGTTCACCCTGGCGGAATGCGGCGTCAAGTTGCGCCGCAAGATTACGTTCCTGCGCATCGCGCTGACGTTCCAGCTTGGCAATCGACGCGTTCATCTCGTCGATCTGTTTATTCAACTGGGAGAGGGTGTTTTGTGTTTCGCGGAGCTTACGTGCGGCGGCGGAGATCGCCTCTTCCTGCTGCTTAAGCTGAGCAAGCAGCGACGCGCGTTGCTGTTGCTGCTGACGTACCGCACGCTCTTTGGCGGCGATATCGGCCTGAATGGATTTCAGCTGGTCGCGATCATCCGCGTGGGCGGATGCGGCGCACAGCAATACGCCAGCGCTGAGTGCGCTGGCGTAAAACAGAGGTCTGACTGATAACCTAAGCGGTTTCACGACCCATGTGATTGAAAAAATCGCCTTTCCCCTCATGGGGAGCGATTATTCCACGATGAACAGCGGCTTACCAGTCATCTCTTCAGGGATCGGCATACCCATCAGCGACAACATGGTTGGCGCGATGTCAGAAAGCTTGCCGCCTTCCACTGCTTTCAGTGCTTTATCACCTACATAAATCAGCGGAACCGGCAGGTTGGTGTGGGCGGTGTGCGCCTGTCCGGTTGCCGGGTCGCGCATCTGCTCTGCGTTACCGTGGTCAGCGGTAATCAGCAGCTGGCCGCCAACGGATTCAACCGCTTTGGCAACCTGCTCAACGCAGTGATCCAGCGCTTCAACCGCTTTAATAGCCGCTTCCATCACCCCGGTATGACCCACCATGTCACCGTTCGGGTAGTTACAGATGATGGTGTCGTATTTGCCGCTAACGATCGCCGCAACCAGTTTTTCGGTCAATTCCGCAGAGCTCATCTCTGGCTGCAGGTCATAGGTAGCAACTTTTGGTGAATTAATCAGAATGCGATCTTCGCCTTTGAACGGCTCTTCTACACCGCCGTTAAAGAAGAAGGTGACGTGGGCATATTTCTCGGTTTCGGAGATACGCAACTGCGTCTTATCGTTTTTCGCCATCCACTCACCGAAGGTGTTGGCCAGTGAAGCCGGTGGGTAAGCGCATGGGGCGTCGATGTCAGCGGCGTACTCGGTCAACTGGATGAAGTTGATGTTCACCGCTTTCTTACGGGCGAAACCGTCGAAATCGCTGTTAACGAATGCGCGGGTGATTTCACGCGCACGGTCAGCACGGAAGTTCATGAAGATCAGCGCGTCGCCATCTTCCATGGCGGCATCAGCCTGGCCTTCTGCGCGAATGACGGTCGCTTTAACGAATTCGTCGTTTTCATCGCGCGCGTACGCGGCTTCAAGACCCTCAACGGCAGTCGCAAACTGGAACTCGCCTTTTGCCAGCGTCATCAGGTCATAGGCCTGTTCCACACGATCCCAGCGATTATCGCGATCCATGGCGTAGTAGCGGCCAATAATAGATGCCACGCGGCCTTTGCCCAGTGCGGCAAATTTCTCTTCGAAGGCTTCCAGCGAACCTTTAGCGCTACGCGGTGGCGTATCGCGGCCATCCAGGAACGCGTGCAGGTAGATTTTTTCCGCACCGCGCTCAGCGGCCAGTTCAACCATCGCCATAATATGATCTTCATGGCTATGAACGCCGCCGGCAGACAGCAGACCCATGATATGCACGGCTTTGCCTGCGGCAACGGCTTTATCCACCGCACCACACAGCACAGGGTTGGCGAAGAAGGTGCGTTCTTTGATTTCAACATCCAGACGCGTCAGATCCTGATAGACGATACGCCCGGCGCCCAGGTTGACGTGACCGACTTCAGAGTTACCCATCTGACGGTCCGGCAGACCCACTTCCAGGCCGGATGCGTCAATCAGAGTGTGGGGACGTTTCGCCCACAGCGCATCCATGACCGGGGTTTTAGCGTTGAAAATGGCGTTATCCTGTTGATCTTCACGGTAGCCATAGCCATCCAGAATCACCAGTACCATAGGTTTTTTAGAAACCGACATTGCGACAACCTCATGCTCAAGAGTCAAAAATTTGCGTAATTTTACTACAGCTGAATCGTTCAAATAGCCGCAGAAGATCAAAGAAAGGGCAGGGGCAAGATGCTTCTCCGACCATTTTGAGGCATTTTTTTAGGTGGCATGCCGCAGAAAATGGATTAGCTTAGGGTCGCTGGCTGTATTTGCCACAACGCACAGGTATACTCCTGTCCTGGTTTTTTTAATCACTAAGTCGGGAGTAGTTACCCTCCATGCAAGAAATTATGCAATTCGTTAGCCGCCATCCGGTTCTGAGCATCGCGTGGATTGGCCTGCTGGCCGCTGTGCTGTTCACCACATTTAAGGGCCTGACTTCTAAGATTAAGGTTATCACCCGTGGTGAAGCGACGCGTCTGATTAACAAAGAAGATGCCGTCGTGGTCGATCTGCGTCAGCGTGACGATTTCCGCAAAGGGCACATTGCAGGCGCTATCAACCTGCTGCCAGCTGAAATCAAAGCCAACAACGTGGGCGAGCTTGAGAAGCATAAAGCCCAGCCGATTATCGTTGTTGACGGTACCGGCATGCAGGCGCAGGAATCTGCTAGCCTGCTTCATAAAGCAGGCTTCGAAAACGTCTCTGTACTGAAAGAAGGCATTTCCGGCTGGAGCGGAGAAAACCTTCCTTTGGTGCGCGGTAAATAAGGAGTTCAGTGATGGCCAATATCGAGATCTACACCAAAGCGACCTGCCCGTTCTGTCACCGTGCGAAAGCGCTGCTGAACAGCAAAGGCGTAACGTTCCAGGAACTGCCGATCGATGGTGACGCGATAAAACGCGAAGAGATGATTCAACGTAGTGGTCGCACGACGGTTCCGCAGATTTTTATTGATGCGCAGCACATTGGCGGCTGTGATGACTTGTATGCGCTCGACGCCCGTGGTGGACTCGATCCCCTGCTGAGCTAAGAGACTTTAGGACAATTTAAAAAGGGTTTTTCCATGTCAGAACAAAACAACACCGAAATGACTTTCCAGATCCAGCGTATCTACACCAAGGATGTCTCTTTCGAAGCGCCAAATGCGCCACATGTTTTCCAGAAAGATTGGCAGCCAGAGGTTAAACTTGATCTGGATACCGCATCAACCCAGCTGGCTGATGACGTGTATGAAGTCGTACTGCGTGTGACCGTGACCGCCTCTCTGGGCGAAGAAACTGCATTCCTGTGTGAAGTACAGCAGGGCGGTATCTTCTCCATCGGCGGTATTGAAGGCAACCAGATGGCGCATTGCCTGGGTGCATACTGCCCGAACATCCTGTTCCCGTATGCGCGTGAATGCATCACCAGCCTGGTTTCTCGCGGTACATTCCCGCAACTGAACCTTGCGCCAGTTAACTTTGATGCGCTGTTCATGAACTATCTGCAGCAGCAGGCTGGCGAAGGTGCTGAACAACATCAGGATGCCTGATGAGCACTGTTAATGCGTCAATGACTGTGATCGGTGCCGGCTCTTACGGCACCGCTCTTGCCATCACGCTGGCAAGAAATGGTCACGAGGTGGTCCTGTGGGGCCACGACCCAAAACATATCGCAACGCTGCAGCACGACCGCTGCAACGTGGCGTTCCTTCCTGACGTTCCGTTCCCTGACTCCCTGCACCTGGAAAGCGACCTTGCGACCGCGCTGGCAGCAAGCCGCAATATTTTGATTGTGGTGCCGAGCCATGTGTTTGGCGACGTGCTACAGCAGATCAAGCCGCTGATGCGCCCGGATGCACGCATTGTGTGGGCAACGAAGGGGCTGGAAGCCGAAACCGGTCGTCTGTTGCAGGACGTTGCCCGCGAAGTGCTGGGTACCGAGATCCCGCTGGCGGTTATCTCCGGCCCAACGTTTGCCAAAGAGCTGGCCGCAGGCCTGCCAACGGCAATCTCGCTGGCCTCCACGGATCCTGTTTTTGCGGACGATCTTCAGCACCTGCTGCACTGCGGCAAGAGTTTCCGCGTCTACAGCAACCCCGATTTTATCGGCGTGCAGCTGGGCGGTGCGGTGAAGAACGTCATCGCCATTGGCGCCGGGATGTCCGACGGCATTGGCTTTGGTGCCAATGCACGTACTGCGCTGATTACCCGTGGGTTAACCGAGATGTCCCGTCTCGGGGCGGCACTGGGTGCCGATCCGGCCACCTTTATGGGGATGGCGGGTTTAGGCGATCTGGTGCTGACCTGTACCGACAACCAGTCGCGTAACCGCCGCTTTGGCATGATGCTCGGTCAGGGCATGGATGTAAAAGGCGCGCAGGAGAAGATTGGTCAGGTGGTTGAAGGCTACCGCAATACCAAAGAAGTCCGCGAATTGGCGCACCGTTTTGGTGTCGAAATGCCAATAACCGAGGAAATTTATCAGGTATTGTATTGCGGAAAAAATGCGCGCGAGGCAGCATTGACCTTATTAGGTCGTGCGCGCAAGGACGAGCGCAGCAGTAACTAGTCGGAACCATTGTCACCTGAATGACCCAGCCAGCGCAGAACTGGCTGGTCATTATACTATCGTCTGGAGTAAGCAATGCCGTGTGAAGAACTGGATATCGTCTGGAATAATATTAAAGCCGAAGCCCGGGCGTTGGCCGACTGTGAGCCGATGCTGGCCAGTTTCTACCATGCAACGTTACTCAAGCACGAAAACCTCGGTAGTGCCCTGAGCTATATGCTCGCCAACAAGCTGGCGTCTTCAATCATGCCCGCCATCGCCATTCGTGAAGTGGTGGAAGAGGCCTACGCCGCAGACCCGGAAATGATCGCCTCTGCCGCCTGTGATATTCAGGCCGTGCGCACGCGTGATCCGGCGGTCGATAAATATTCTACGCCGCTGCTGTACCTGAAGGGTTTCCATGCCTTACAGGCGTACCGCATCGGCCACTGGTTATGGAAGGAAGGCCGCCGCGCGCTGGCAATTTTTCTGCAAAACCAGGTTTCTGTTACCTTCCAGGTTGATATTCACCCGGCGGCCAAAATTGGCCGGGGGATCATGCTCGACCATGCCACCGGGATTGTTGTGGGTGAGACGGCGGTCATTGAAGATGACGTGTCGATCCTGCAGTCGGTTACCCTGGGCGGTACCGGCAAAACCAGCGGCGATCGCCATCCGAAAATTCGTGAAGGGGTGATGATTGGCGCGGGTGCCAAAATCCTCGGCAATATCGAAGTGGGCCGCGGCGCGAAAATCGGCGCGGGCTCTGTGGTGCTGCAGCCCGTGCCGCCGCACACCACCGCCGCTGGCGTACCGGCGCGCATCGTCGGTAAGCCAGACAGTGATAAACCATCGATGGACATGGATCAGCACTTCAACGGCATTCACCATACGTTTGAGTATGGTGACGGCATTTAACTTCTGAGAATGGCGCCCGGATACCCCAGCTGGCGCCAGGCTTCATACACCACCACGGACACCGCGTTCGACAGGTTCATGCTGCGGCTGTCCGGCATCATCGGAATACGGATTTTCTGCTCAGTGGGCAGGGCGTCCAGAATCGTGGCCGGCAGGCCGCGGGTTTCCGGGCCAAACATCAGATAGTCGCCTGCCTGGTAGCTCACGGCGCTGTGCGCGGGCGTGCCTTTGGTCGTCAGGGCAAACATGCGCTCTGGCTTTTCGCTTTCCAGAAACGCGGCGTAATCATGATGGCGAACCACCGCGGTAAATTCATGATAATCCAGCCCCGCACGACGCAGGCGTTTGTCATCCCACGTAAAACCCATCGGCTCGATAATATGCAGGCGAAACCCGGTGTTGGCGCACAGGCGGATAATGTTGCCGGTATTAGGCGGAATTTCTGGTTCGAATAAAACGATGTTAAGCATGCTGCCCCCTTAATTGCGGGGGCAGCATAGCAGAAATGACGGGCACTACGCGACGCCGGGTTCCTGTGGGCGGCAGCGCAGCATTTTATAGACGGTGGCACCTGCAGCCACCAGCGCGGGCAGGCTGAGGATCATCAAAATACTGTCTGCCTGCCACTGCATGGAGAGAAGCTGCGCGCTGGTCATGGTACCCGCCACGCCACCAAAACGGCCAATTCCCTGCATCCACGCGATACCCGTCGCGCGGCATTCGGTTGGGTAGAAGGTGGCGGCCAGGGTTTGCATCCCTGATTGCGCGCCGTTCATGGCGATCCCCATCAGGAAAATCAATCCGCCAAACAGGGCGATGTGATTATGCTCCATGCCGAGCAGCAGGATGAGCGCCATGGTCAGCATAAACCCACCTGCCACCACCCTGTGCGCCTCCCAGCGGTCCATCATCCACCCGGCGAGAAGAATGCCTGCGGTACCGCCGAAGGTGAACAGCGAGGTGAGCCAGGCAGATTCCGCCAGCGGATAACCCATCCCCAGCATCAACGTCGGCATCCAGCTCAGCAGGACGTAATAAATCACCAGCCCCATAAAGTAGGTCACCCACAGCATCAGGGTGCCGGGCAGCCAGGGCATAGAAAACAGCTGTGCCACGCTCCCTTTCTTAGACGCGACCCGCTCCTCCGCCAGGAAAAAGCCGGTCACGCCATCCAGCGTGCCGCGGGCGAAGCGGCTGGCGATACGGCGGATCTGCATCACGTCTCTTCCACGCTGAACCAGAAACTTCACCGACTCCGGAAAAAATAGCGCCAGCAGCAGCGTCAGGATCAGCGGGGCAATTGCGCCGGTCAGCAGTACGCTTCGCCAGCCGTGGTGAGGAATCAGCCAGGAGGAGATTGCCCCACCCCCCGCCGCGCCCAGAGGAAAACCGCAGTACATGGTATTGATCGCCATGGCGCGACAGCGCTTAGGGGCAAACTCTGAGATCAGCGTGATGGCGTTAGGCATTGCCGCACCCAAACCCAGGCCGGTGAGAAATCGCCACAGCGTCAGGGTGTTCAGGGTTTGCGCCCAGGCGGCGCCCAGACTTGCAAGACCAAAGAATAAACACGAAAAGACCAGCACGCGCTTGCGGCCCATCCGGTCCGATACCGGACCTGCGATCAGCGCACCCAGCGACAGTCCCAACAGCCCGGCACTCAGTACCGGCCCCAGATCCTGTTTGTGGATCCCCCATTCTGCCGAGAGTGTCGGGGCAATGTAGCCCATTGCCGCTGTATCGAAACCATCGATTGCCAGCACCAGAAAGCCCAGCACAATGAGTAGCCAGTGAAACCATGAAAAGGAACTGTCGTCGATTACCTGCTGAATATCCACCTTACCTGAATAGGCCATACGCTCCTCTCTGATGTGATGTTGTTTTTGTGTTCTTGTATTTGCTTGTCTATACAATTGCGTGTGGCAGGGGATGTCAAATATTCTTATCTAATATGTTATCTAGATGTTATTTACGACACAAAAACGCGCCCGATGGAGGAGATCGGACGCGTGAGTAAGGTTGGTTAAGGGGAGGGGGTCAGGCCGCGTCTCCGTGGGTAAGCGGTGCCAGTGCCGCAGGGATCTTGCTCAGCTCCTGCACCAGAGAATCCTTGCTGATCTCGCCAATTGTTTTCGCCCCGGTGAGAGTCATTGCAACCTTCATCTCTTTCTCAATCAGGTTGAGCAGGTTTGCTACCCCTGCCTGGCCGCTGGTGGCCAGCGCGTAAAGATAAGCGCGTCCCAGAAGTACGCTGTCGGCGCCGAGCGCAATCATACGTACCACGTCCAGCCCGTTACGAATACCGCTGTCGGCGAGGATAGCGATGTCGCCTTTAACCGCATCGGCAATCGCCGGAAGGGCGCGTGCGGATGAGAGCACGCCATCGAGCTGACGTCCGCCGTGGTTCGAGACCACTATCCCGTCTGCGCCAAAACGCACCGCGTCGCGGGCGTCGTCCGGGTCGAGGATCCCTTTGATCACCATTGGGCCGTCCCAGAATTCGCGGATCCACTCCAGGTCTTTCCAGGAGATGGACGGATCGAAATTGTTCGCCAGCCAGCCGATATAATCTTCCAGCCCGGTAGGTTTACCGAGATAAGCCGAGATGTTACCCAGATCGTGTGGACGGCCATTCAGGCCCACGTCCCACGCCCACTGCGGATGTGTTACCGCCTGCCAGTAACGACGCATAGCAGCATTCGGGCCGCTCATGCCGGAGTGGGCATCACGGTAGCGCGCGCCGGGAGTGGGCATATCAACGGTAAAGACCAGCGTGGAACAGCCCGCCGCTTTGGCGCGCTCCAGCGCGTTACGCATAAAGCCGCGATCGCGCAGGACGTACAGCTGGAACCACATCGGGCGTTTGATGGTCGGGGCGACCTCTTCAATCGGGCAGACAGACACGGTGGAGAGGGTAAACGGGATGCCTTTGGCATCCGCCGCGGCTGCGGCCTGCACTTCACCGCGACGGGCGTACATGCCACACAGCCCGACCGGGGCAAGCGCTACCGGCATGGAGAGCGTTTCGTTAAACAGTTTCGTCTCAAGGCTCAGATCCGACATATTCTTCAGCACGCGCTGACGCAGAGCCACCTCCGACAGATCTTCCACGTTACGGCGCAGGGTATATTCGGCATAGGCCCCGCCGTCGATATAGTGGAACAGGAACGGCGGCAAAATACGCTGCGCCGCGGCGCGGTAGTCACTGGCTGCTGAAATAATCATGCTTTGTTCTCCCTGGATATATCACTGTCGCCAGGCAGACGGGTAATACGCGCCTGTCGGGCCTGATCTTCATCAAATCGTTTAATGGTGGTGTGGACGAAGCCCAGATGCGCCATCATCGCCTTGCGTGCGGCCTCGGCATCACCGGCCAGAATGGCGTTGAGCACCGCCTCGTGCTGTTCGGTCAGTTGAGCAAAGACCGGCGGGACCAGATACATGCGCTGGCGGCTCTGCTTCACGGAGGATTGCAGCAGGTCGAAAAAACCGCGCATGGTCTGGAGCAGCACCACGTTGTGCGACGCCTCGGCAATCGCCAGGTGAAAGCGGACATCCGCCTGCGAAGCGATATCCGGGTCGCTGCTTTGCGTGGCGTCGAAGCAGGCCCTGAGCTTCTCTTTATCGGCTTCGGTTGCCCGCATGGCCGCATGCCAGGCGGTACTGGTTTCGATGGCGTGACGGGCTTCGAGGATGTCGAAGCTGTAGTCCGGGTCATTCTCCATCAGGGTTTTGAGCGGCTGGACGATGTTTTGCTCGGACCAGTCGTCATGTTGCCAGCGCACAAAGGTGCCGCCGCCGCGACGGCTTACCAGTACTCCTTCGCTGACCAGCGTCGCCAGCGCTTCACGCAGGGAATTGCGCGACACGCCAAGCTGGGCGGCGAGTTGACGTTCAGCGGGCAATTTCATGCCCGCTTCCAGCTGTTGTTCTTCAATCAGCGCCCGCACGCGAGAGGCAATCTCGTCGGACAGGCGTCTGGGCATAACTATCATGGGATCATCCAGGTTAAGACATAGGCCTGCAGGGTGGTGATCACCCCGACCATGCAGGTGAATATCAGGCTGTGTTTCACGGTAAAACGGAACAGGTCGGACTCTTTACCCACCAGCCCTACCGCCGCACAGGCAATGGCGATGGACTGCGGAGAGATCATCTTCCCGGTCACGCCGCCGGTAGTATTCGCGGCCACCAGCAGCACGTCAGAGACGCCAATCTGCTGAGCCGCCGTCGCCTGCAGGGCGGCGAACAGGGCGTTAGACGAGGTATCTGAACCGGTCAGGAATACCCCCAGCCAGCCGAGGAACGGCGAGAAGAAGGTGAAGGCGTGGCCGGTATGGGCCAGCGCCAGTGCCAGCGTTGATGACAGGCCGGAGTAGTTCGAGATAAACGCGAACGCCAGCACCATGCCGATGGAGTAGATCGGCAGCATCAATTCTTTAATGGTTGCTGCAAAGGTCTGTACCGCGGCGGCCGGCTTCATGCGCAGCCACACCACAGAAAGGAGTGCGGCAAACAGGATGGCCGTGCCGGTGGCGGAGAACCAGTCAAACTTAAATACCGCCGCGTACGGCGTGGCGTCGTGCACCACTGGCGGCATACGGGCGACCATTTTGTCGAGGAACGGCACGGAGATGTTAATCACCATGTCGTACAGCGCACCGCCCGGGGCAAACAGGGCCTTAAAAGGCGGGATGCTCCACAGCGTTACGGTGGCGGTCAGGAACAGGAACGGTGACCAGGCGCGAACGATCTGCCCGGCGGTATAGCCCGTGCGGGCGAGCGTCTGATCCACGTGCGACGCGCCCATATCGGCAAAGCGGAAAATACGTACCGGCTGCCAGCGTTTCAGGAACAGCGTCAGACAGACCAGCGAGACCAGCGAAGAGATAATGTCCGGCAGCTCCGGGCCAAGGAAGTTCGAGCTGAGATACTGGGCAATCGCGAACGAACCGCCCGCTACCATCACCGCAGGCCAGGTCTCCTTCACGCCGCGCCAGCCGTCCATAATCGCCATGATCCAGAACAGCACGATAATGGTCAGGAACGGCAGCTGGCGGCCAACCATCTGACCAATCTCGAAGCTGTCCAGGCCAGTCACCTGGCCTGCGACCAGAATCGGAATACCCATCGCGCCAAACGCCACCGGCGCGGTGTTGACGATCAGGCAAAGACCGGCGGCATAGAGCGGGTTAAAGCCCAGCCCCACCAGCAGCGCGGCGGTGATTGCCACCGGTGCGCCAAACCCTGCCGCCCCTTCCAGAAACGCCCCGAAGGAGAAGCCAACAATCAGCATCTGCAGGCGCTGGTCCGGCGTGATGGAGAGTATCGACGAGCGAATGATGTCGAACTGCCCGGTTTTGACTGAGATTTTATAGACAAAGACTGCGGCGATGATGATCCACGCAATCGGCCACAGGCCATAAAAGAAACCGTAGACAACGGAGGCCAGTGCGCGATCGATCGGCATTTTGTAGAAGAACAGCGCCACCAGCAGCGCGATGGCGACGGTGTACGTCGCGGCGAGGTAGCCCTTCAGCTTGAGCTTAATCAGCGCAAAGAAGAAGAACAGGATCGGCAGCGATGCGATCAGGCTAGACAGCCAGATATTTCCGGCCGGGTCGTAGTTTTGTTGCCAGAGGCTCATGCAGGTCTCCTGGGGACCAGACAGCCTATGCTGCGGGTGAGTCTCCGCTCATCTCTGCGTCACAGTCTGTGTAAAAGTGGTCCTGCCAATATTGTGTTGTAGGGGTAATGACAACAAATGGTTAACCAGATGTTATGGGCTGGCAATGTTTTTGTGAGCGGAAATAATGGATTTGTGAGCCACGGAAGAAAGAAAGGGGGGATTGGTTGGGCCAATTTTGAAGCGGGGCTGGCCGTGACCAAGCTAACCCCGCGTTCGTCAAACAACAGCCAACTGTTAAATGAGCCCTTTTTGGGAAAAAGTAATCAGAGTGGCCTCGTTTAAGTCCATGTTTTTAAGTTTATCAGGGCTAACCCAGGTTATTTCCTGAAATTCTTCATTGAAGGTAACATTCCGGTTAGCACTCATGCAGTCAAAGATAAGATAAATCATGTAAATTTCTTCGGTAGTGCCATCCTGATACGTTTTAGTACGGATATCGTCACGAAATGCCCATGGTTGAATGTCTGTGATATTAAGTTCTTCACCTAACTCTTCCATGATTTCTCGCCTCAGTGCGGTTTCCATCGTCTCACCCGGTTCAATACCGCCACCTGGTAGCGCCCACTGTCCTGGAAAAACTCCACGGTCCGGTGCCATTTTACAGAGCAGATACTCTCCGTTGTTTTGGATAACAGGGCACACAATTACTCTCTGGCGCATTTTATCTCCTTAAAAAAATAGCTTTCTGAATAATCATATCAGAAAAGACTTCAATATCATCAGGACGATTACAAACTAGTACGCGCTGGCGAAGATGATCTGGAAGATTTTCGATATAATTTTGGTATTCTGCATGCCAGCCTGTTATCCATTTAATTTTCATCTCCTCATCCGGAAACTCTTCTGGCCTTATACCATGCATTTCATCGTTCTTTAGGTGAGCAAGTGAATACTCTACTGGATAATCAATGAAAGCTATGATATCGGGTTCTGCTAGTAATTCACTTATTCTTTCCCAGAGTTGAATGTAAGAGTCGTGCTGAGTCCTATTAATATAGCCAGCTTTAAACATGAAATTAATAAAAATATAATCCTCAATATGGGAACGCTCCATTATTAGATTGTATCCCTTATCCAGCCATGATTTTATGATCAACGCTCGCTGTATCATAAAGTTGATCTGAATAAGATAGCCGTAGTTTTTTGTATCATCGAAAAGGTAAGGAAGAAGAGAATGGTGAACACTTTTTTCATCTACAGCGATTGTATATGAATCCTGCTTAAAAAGATGAGTAGACAATTTCTTCAGAAGCGTGCTTTTACCCACCCCTGAGTTACCTGATAAACATATATATAGAGGGCATCTGTCCTTGTTATATACTTGCTTATCTGCCGACCAGGGATCCATGTAAAGAAAATTATATCTCATGCAGTATATTCCCTATTCTCAAGCCAGAATCGGTTGTTCTCGCATTTCCTCATGATCTCTTTATTTCCAAAAATGGAATGAATGATTTTATCTGGTGAGTCGGTTAGCATATTCCCCAGCAAAGTATATTTTTCACCATCAGGTATGATGATGTCGAAATTGGGTTCCATAACAACATTTGCTTTATCTCTCTCTTCGAAAGTAGCCCAACTAATGGGCATATTAGGATGTTGCTTTTCAAGTATATTCATTTTATATAAAAACAATTCTGTGTTAATTTCTAATTTATCCCTTTTTTCTTTTCCTACACCCAAAGGGCAAAATTGATAAAATCTCCATGCTTGTATTTTATAGGGAAGATTTTCAACCCAATTAACGATGTCACCCAGTATGTTAATATTTGCTTGAGAAACTACAGTGGTAAGTTTGATATTAATCTGATTGTTATTTGGAAGCCATGATAATATATTTTTTACAACTCTGTGCTGATTACTCATTTTATCACTGCGAATATCTGCATTGACCAGTTTATCTATACCATCAATCGGTATCCCCACCCAGTCCAGAATCGAATTTAAACGCTCATGATCTATCGTAAAGCGATGTCCGACGGTTGAGAGATAGGTCATAAAACCCATCTGTTTCGCATATTCAATTAAATCAATGTAGTCCGCTCTTGACGTCGGTTCACCACCTGTAAAACCAATACGACGGAAACCTATTTTATACATACGTTCAATGACATTAAGGGCGCTGGAGAGAGAGGAGTCGTTAATTCCAGGGTTACGGAAGCATAGATCACATCCGAGATTGCAGTGTGAGGTTATCCTAAAATCCAGAAGCAATGTGCTAATGTCCATTATATTTCCTCAGATTTGTTGGTTGAAAGCCAATAACCACTCATATTGCATGGTTATTGGTGAGCATACTCTTTGGCTGGTTAAATTAAAAGCAAATCTGTCCATTTATTGCGGCTAGCCTTATCACCAATTTTGAGTTTTGTGGTTGCAATGCTTGTAATGGCTGTGCTTACTCATGGAAGGAGTTTGATATGACAGATAAACTTTATTCGAATCGAAAATGGAATGAGTTAGATAAAAACCCAATGCATTCTTGTTATGAATGCATTGGCCAAGATAATTTAGCTTCGGATTATCAGAAAGCCGTCTTACAAAAACCCGTCATCTCTTTCAGGCCCATCTCGCGGCCAAGCTCGGTCATCGGGTGGACCACCACCAGACCCCGTACGCTTTTCTTCAGCTTGCCCATATCGGCCTGCTCTTTTTTGGTAATGGCGCGGCGGTGCGGCATATTCATCAGCTTCTGCGCTTCTTTACTCAGCTTCTGGCTTTTCACTTCGCGCAGGCGCTCGATCTCCGCTTCCAGCTTCGCGGTCTCTTTCTCAAGCTCGGCGTACTTCTCGGCGGAGTCTACCAGCGAGAGACCGGCCATCTGATGGCGGATCAGATCCAGGCGGTCGCTCAGGCGTTTAATTTCGTTCTTTTCGACTTCTTTCATGACAAATAACTCTGAAAACGGGGAATTTAGAGGGAAGGATACACCAATGTGAGCAGGCTTACTTCTGAAACGCTTTTTTTAAGCTGATTCGGGAAATCAGCTCAGTCAGGGAAAGAACCATCGTGGAACGGACAATCTGTTGATAACGCAGCTTTTGCATGGCGTACAGTTCCGGGTCGCTGTTATCAAAATGGGGGGCAGGGGGGAGCGCGGTAACGCAATGCAGCTCGCCGAAAGGGCCAAGGATCTCGTCATCGGTAAAGGTGTACTCATTACCGTCATGATTGAGCTCTTCGCGCAGCGCCATCAACAGCTCCGCATCTTCATACTCTTGCCGGTTCAGCACGCCAAGACCATAAATCAACTTCAGACGCACGGATAAATCGCCCAGCGGTCCGTCGCCGTCCAGTAACGGTTCTACAGCATATTTTACCGCGTAGTCGTCTTTGCGAAACACCTGAAGTACCAGGATATTCACCGCCTCGGTTAACAACTCGACGGCGGTAATCAGGAAACTTCGTACGGTTTTGCCAGCATTCAGACGCTCAAGCACACGATTTTCAAAGGCCTGGGTTTGTTCCATTATTGCCTGCATATCTGACAATCTGTAATCAGGGCGCAGGATTGCCTGCGCCTCACTGTGCATCATTTGGTTGCGTTATATGCGTTAACCGCCTCCGCAACCACGTCGCTGTTGGCGTCCAGACCGGAAATCTGCGCCAGCGCAGCCTGTGCGCCCTGGTCATCAATCAGCTGAGCCAGCTCCTGCGCCTGCGGATCCTGCTCGCTGCGGTAGTGCATCGCGGCGGCAATCCCTTTCACCAGGTTGGCGTGCGGCAGGCCGTATTCCAGCGTACCCAGCAGCGGCTTAATCAGGCGATCGCCCGCGCTCAGCTTACGCAATGGCTGGCGGCCCACGCGCTCAACGTCATCTTTCAGATACGGGTTTTCAAAACGACCGAGGATTTTCTGGATGTATGCTGCGTGTTTATCAGCATCAAAACCGTAGCGTTTGATCAGCACCGCGCCGCTCTCTTCCATTGCCCCTTTTACCACCGCGCGGGTCTTCTCGTCGAGGATCGCATCACGAATAGTCTGATGACCGGCCAATTTTCCGAGGTACGCGGTTATAGCATGACCCGTGTTCAGCGTGAAGAGTTTACGTTCCACAAATGCCATCAGGTTATCCGTTAATTCCATACCTGGAATGGTCGGCAGCGCGCCTTTAAATTGGGTTTTGTCCACGATCCACTCGCTGAAGGTTTCTACCGTCACTTCCAGCGGGTCGTTAGTTGCAGATTCTGACGGCGGAACGATGCGGTCAACGGCGGAATCCACGAAGCCAACGTGCGCTTCCACCCAGGCTTTGTCTTCGTCCGCAACGGCGGCCAGAACGTGGCCTTTCAGCTGCGTGGTGCCACGCACCATATTTTCACAGGCAATGATGTTCAGCGGGGTATCGATGCCCTGCGCTTTACGTTTTGCCAGGCCTTTTGCGACCGCAGGCGCGATGCGCTCAAGTACCACCGGGCCCACCGCGGTGGTCACCAGGTCAACGCTGGCGATGAGGTCGATAACATCGTCGCCAATGCTGCTTACCGCGTTGACGCCAGAGACCGTTTCAACCTGCTCGTTTTCTCCCACCACGTGTACCTGGTAGCTATGACGGGCATTCAGGGCATCCAGAACGACCTGATTCACATCGGCGAATGTCAGCGTAATG
The DNA here is from genome assembly GCF_028737495.1 of Enterobacter cloacae complex sp. 2022EL-00981. Lineage (NCBI taxonomy): Bacteria > Pseudomonadati > Pseudomonadota > Gammaproteobacteria > Enterobacterales > Enterobacteriaceae > Enterobacter > Enterobacter cloacae complex sp. 2022EL-00981. The sequence goes on along the minus strand of NZ_JAQZRK010000005.1, from coordinate 27,823 downwards.
CCCGCGTCTGCCAGCAGTTTGCCGATAAAGCCACGACCGATATTACCTGCGCCAAAATGTAATGCTTTCATAGTGTTAACCTTTATCAATGTTTTTACCCGAGAGGGCTGGGGTGAGGAACGTTTACCCCTCACCCTAGCCCTCTCCCCTAAGGGGAGAGGGAAGATACGCTGTTATTTGTTGAGGAGTGCCAGCACTTCTTCAACGCTTTCAGTCTGTGCCAGACGCTCGATGACGGACTCATCATCCAGCGCGTTGGTCAGGCTGGTAATCACCTGGATATGCTCGTTATTGCGAGCGGCGATACCAATCACCAGACGGGCAATGTCGTCTTCTTCTTCACCGAAGCGCACGCCATCAGGATACTGGCAGAACACCACGCCGGTTTTGAGCACGCGGTCTTTCGCTTCCACCGTACCGTGCGGCACCGCGATGGATTCGCCCAGGTAGGTTGGCGTCAGTTTTTCGCGTTCCAGCATCGCGTCGACATATTCAGGCTGAACGTAGCCGCCTTTAACCAGCTGCTCACCGGCAAAGCGAATTGCCTCTTCTTTGGTGGCTGCGGTACGACCGAGGAAGATGTTCTCAGCACCCAGCTTAAACAGGTGAGCATTGCTCTCGTCAAAGCTGTCCTGAAGGCTGGTTCGCACTTTCACTTCGTTGTCTTCGTGACGCTGTGCGGCCACCAGACGTTCAGTCAGGCTGGTGTACAGGCCGCTGTCGAGGAAGTTGGTCAGCGAAATATGCTGTGCCTGCGGTACCTGGCGCATGGCGCGTTCGGTCAGGTCACGGTGCGTAATCACCAGGTCAACATCCGGTGGCAGGCTGTTAATGGCGCTGTTGGTCACTGAGATATTGGTCAGGCCCGCATCCTGCACTTTCTTACGCAGCACGCCGGCACCCATTGCGCTGGAACCCATACCGGCATCACAGGCAACGATGATTTTACGCACGTGGCTCAGGTCGTTAGAAACATCACCCGCTGACAGCGGCGTTGCGCCTTTGGACTCGGCTTTCATGTCGTGCATACGACGGGTGGCCGCTTCGATATCGTCATCTTCTTTCACTTTGCTGGTTTTCAGCAGGATAGAAGCGACCACGAAGGAGACTGCCATTGCCGCACAGATAGCCGCGATGTTAGCAAAATAGGCACCTTTCGGCGTCATCGCCAGTACCGCCAGGATAGAGCCCGGAGACGCCGGAGAAACCAGACCACCGTTCAGCACGCTCAGAGTGAACACACCGGTCATACCGCCGAGGATAACGGCCAGGATCAGACGTGGGTTCATCAGCACGTACGGGAAGTAAATTTCGTGAATACCACCCAGGAAGTGAATGATAGCCGCACCGCCAGCAGACTGCTTCGCGCTGCCGCGACCAAAGAACATGTACGCCAGCAGAACGCCCATACCCGGACCCGGGTTCGCTTCAATCAGGAAGAAGATGGACTTGCCGAGGTCATGAGACTGCTGAATACCCAGCGGTGAGAAGATACCGTGGTTGATGGCGTTGTTCAGGAACAGGATTTTCGCCGGTTCAACAAAGATAGACGCCAGCGGCAGCATGTCGTGCGCCACCATGAAGTTAACGCCCGCCGCCAGAATCTTGGACAGGACTTCAACTGCCGGGCCAATGCCGAGGAACGCCAGAATTGCGAGGATCATCCCGATGATGCCCGCAGAGAAGTTGTTCACCAGCATCTCGAAGCCGGATTTGATTTTGCCATCAACCCAAACGTCGAATTTCTTAATCGCCCAGCCACCCAGAGGACCGGCGATCATCGCACCGAGGAACATCGGCATATCCGCACCGACGATAACACCCATGGTTGTGATGGCACCCACTACGCCACCACGGTCACCGCCCACCAGACGACCACCGGTATAACCGATGAGCAGCGGCAGCAGGTAAGTAATCATTGGGCCAACAAGTTTCGCCAGCGTTTCGTTAGGCAACCACCCTGTCGGAATGAATAATGCAGTGATGATACCCCACGCGATAAACGCGCCGATATTTGGCATCACCATATTGCTGAGGAAACGACCAAAGCTTTGAACTTTGATCTTGAAATCGGATGACATAAAACACCCCTTCTTCTGTTTACGCTTAGGCTTGCGGCCCGAGGTTTATTGTTAATGAGGCGGCAGAGGTAGCCGGGCCCTGTTCTGATGCTGTGAAATCTGGCACTGAATCGTTCAACTGTCCAGACGGCGAAAAATTGTGTGATCACAATCACGTAAATGCAGGGGGTGTGGCGGGAAATGAGGTGATCTTAATCACAAAATCACAGTCTAAAAAAAACACAATGGGGAGAAAATCGGCAAAACACCCCTGTTTTTGTGAGATGAATCACATTTAGTTGTCGCGGGTTTGTTTCTGAGTTGTGATTTAATTCACAAAAAATTTTTATACGGATTTCTCCGGCTGTGATCGGCGGCAAATTCTGCCTGACGAATGAGCGTCACGATGGTTCCGGGCAACACGCAAAGCTAAAAAACCACTTTTCATGTGTGCTATGGCGAAAAGCGAAAACGTGGATTACGCTCATAATGTAAGGTTAAGTATAATATTATTCAGGATATATTTTGACACGTTTATAAACTTGCATGGAGATATTATAAAAACCGATACTCCCCGGCTCTGAAATAACCAGTCTACCTTTTATGTTTAAAAATAAATTAATTAGGTTACGTACTGTTTTATTAATTTAATGAGTTGACGTTGTTTAAGTGAGGAGAATATGTTTCTCAACTATTTTGCGCTGGGCGTATTGATTTTTGTTTTTCTGGTTCTGTTTTACGGAATCATCGCCATTCATGACATCCCCTATAACATGGCCAAAAAGCGTAATCATCCCCATGCCGATGCAATCCACACGGCGGGCTGGATTAGCCTGTTTACGCTCCATGCCATCTGGCCGTTCCTGTGGATCTGGGCCACGCTGTACCGGGAAGATCGCGGTTGGGGCATGCAAAACCACATCACCAAACCTGATGAGGTGCCGGGTATGGATGCGCTGGCCAAACGCGTGGCCGAATTAGAACAAAAGCTGGCAGCGGTACAGCCCACTGCTGATACGAAAACGCTGGAGCGCTAATTATGGATCTGTTGATTATTTTGACCTACGTGGCGTTTGCCTGGGCGATTTTTAAAATATTCCGTATTCCGGTCAACCAGTGGACGCTCGCCACCGCCACATTAGGTGGGGTATTTATTGTGGCGGGCCTCATTTTATTAATGAACTATAACCACCCGTATACGTTTACGGCGCAAAAAGCGGTTATTTCCATTCCGATTACGCCGCAGGTGACCGGCGTGGTCAGCGAAGTCACTGATAAAAATAACCAGCTTATTAAAAAAGGCGAAGTGTTATTTAAACTTGACCCGGGCCGCTATCAGGCACGGGTCGACAGACTGCAGGCCGACCTGGTGACCGCGACGCACAATATCGACGTGCTCAAAGCGCAACTGTCGGAAGCAGTAGCCAACACCACGCGCGTGTCCGCCGAGCGGGACCGTCTGTATAAAGATTACCAGCGCTATCTCAAAGGCAGCCAGGCGAAGGTAAACCCGTTCTCTGAGAGCGATATCGACAACGCGCGGCAGAACTATCTGGCTCAGGACGCGCTGGTAAAAGGCTCAGTGGCGGAACAGACGCAGATCAAAAGCCAGTTAGACAGCATGGTGAACGGCGAACAGTCGCAGATTGCCTCTTTACGCGCCCAGCTGGCCGAAGCCAAATACAACCTGGATCAGACCGTGGTACGTGCGCCGAGCAATGGCTACATCACCCAGGTGCTGATTCGCCCGGGAACGTATGCCGCCGCGCTGCCGCTGCGCCCGGTCATGGTCTTTATTCCTGAACAGAAACGCCAGATTGTGGCCCAGTTCCGTCAGAACTCGCTGCTGCGTCTGAAGCCGGGCGATGAAGCGGAAGTGGTGTTTAACGCCCTGCCGGGGCAGGTCTTCTCCGGCAAGCTCACCAGCATTCTGCCGGTGGTGCCAGGGGGCTCATATCAGGCGCAGGGGGCACTGCAATCGCTAACGGTAACACCGGGAACGGATGGCGTGCAGGCGCTGATAGAACTGGAGCCTAACGCCGACGTTGATGTGTTGCCGGACGGTATTTACGCGCAGGTGGCGGTCTATTCCGACCATTTCGCGCACGTCTCGGTGATGCGTAAAGTCCTGCTGCGCATGACCAGCTGGATGCACTATCTCTATCTTGATCATTAATCCTCGCCGGGCAGGAATGCGACATGCATACCTGCCCTTTTTTCAGCGCTTGATCCATACTGACTTTTTCTGGCATCAAGGATCAGGCAATGAAACTCATCGGCAGCTACACCAGTCCCTTCGTGCGAAAGATCTCGATTCTCCTGCTGGAGAAAGGGATTGAATTTGAATTCGTTAATGAACAGCCCTATAACGCCGAAAACGGCGTTGCGCAGTACAACCCGCTGGGGAAAGTCCCGGCGCTGGTAACGGACGAGGGCGAATACTGGTTTGATTCCCCGATTATCGCTGAGTACATCGAGCTGCTCGGCGTTGCGCCAGCCATGTTACCGGCAGATCCGAAGGCGGCCCTGGCAGTGAAGCAAATTGAAGCGCTGGCCGATGGCATCATGGATGCGGCGTTAACTTCCGTGCGCGAGCAGGCAAGGCCCGTTGCTCAGCAGTCTGAAACGGAGCTGCTGCGCCAGCGTGAGAAAATCAGCCGCAGCCTGGACAGGTGCGAGCAGCTCATCCAGGAGGGCAAAATAGCAACGGATAGCCTGAATCTGGCGACGATCGCTATCGCCTGCGCCATTGGTTATCTCAACTTTCGTCGCGTCTCTCCGGGCTGGTGCGTCGACCGTCCGCTGCTGGTGAAGCTCGCCGAAACGCTCTTCCAGCGCGAGAGCTTCGCCCGTACCGAACCGCCAAAGGCTTGACGCGGGTTATAACACTTCGCGTCAGGAGGCGGTACAATCCCTCCACATGTTAACTCCCTCTCCCGTCGGGAGGGGGGATGATATTTACTCGCCAGGCGCTTTCATGACTACTCATCACTCCCTGTACAGCCAGATCCCCGCTACCGACCGACTCCTTCGAGAACCCCTTATTCATTCCGCTGTCGAGCGGTTCGGCCATACCGCGACGGTTGAGATGTTACGTCTGCTTCAGGACGAGGCCCGGCGCCATATTCAGGCAGAAAATGCCTTGCCCGGCTGGTGCGTGGCGTGGGAGCAGGAGCTGGAACAGAGGCTGGTTGAGAAAGGGCAAAGCGCGTTGCGCCCGGTGATTAACCTGACGGGGACTGTCCTGCATACCAATCTCGGGCGTGCGCAGCAGGCGGAAGAGGCGGTAGATGCCGTAGCGCAGGCCATGCGTTCGCCTGTCACGCTGGAGTACGATCTCGACGGAGCAGGACGCGGGCATCGTGATCGGGCCCTGGCGGATCTGCTTTGTCAGCTCACCGGTGCTGAAGATGCCTGCATTGTGAATAACAACGCGGCGGCGGTCCTGTTGATGCTGGCAGCGACCGCCAGCGGCAAAGAGGTGGTCGTCTCGCGTGGCGAGCTGGTGGAGATTGGCGGCGCGTTTCGCATCCCGGACGTGATGCGCCAGGCGGGCTGTACCCTGCATGAAGTGGGTACCACTAACCGGACCCATGCGAAAGATTACCGTGCGGCGGTTAATGAAAACACCGCCCTGCTGATGAAGGTCCACACCAGTAATTATCATATCGAAGGGTTCACTAAAGCCGTTGAAGAGGCCGAGCTGTCGGCGATAGGCCAGGAGCTGAATGTGCCGGTCGTTGCCGATCTCGGCAGCGGCTCGCTGGTGGATCTGAGCCAGTATGGTCTGCCGAAAGAGCCGATGGTGCAGGAGATGATTGCGGCGGGCGTTAGCCTGGTCAGTTTTTCCGGTGATAAGCTGCTGGGCGGGCCGCAGGCCGGGATCATCGTCGGTAAGCGTGAATTGATTGCGAAACTGCAGCAGCATCCGCTGAAGCGCGCCCTGCGTGCCGATAAAATGACGCTTGCCGCGCTGGACGCGACACTGCGGCTCTATCTCCACCCGGAGAAACTGGCGGAACGCCTGCCAACGCTGCGTCTGTTAACGCGTGATGCCGCCTCGATTCGCGCGCAGGCCGAGTTACTGTTGCCCAATGTCGCGTCGCATTACGCCGATTTCGACGTGCGCATTGAGTCCTGCCAGTCGCAAATTGGCAGTGGCTCGTTACCGGTGGATCGGCTGCCCAGCGCGGCCCTGACCTTCACCCCGCGCGATGGCCGCGGCAGCAGGCTTGATGCGCTCTCTGCGCGCTGGCGTGCTCTGCCTACGCCGGTTATCGGGCGAATTTACGATGGCCGAATGTGGCTGGATCTACGCTGTCTTGAAGATGAAGAGCGATTTCTGGAGATGCTGTTGAAATGATTATTGCCACCGCCGGTCATGTTGACCACGGAAAAACCACCTTGTTGCAGGCCATCACGGGCGTGAATGCCGATCGCCTGCCGGAAGAGAAAAAGCGCGGTATGACCATCGATCTGGGTTATGCCTACTGGCCGCAGCCCGATGGCCGCGTGCTGGGCTTTATTGACGTCCCCGGACACGAAAAGTTTCTTTCCAACATGCTGGCGGGGGTCGGTGGTATTGACCATGCCCTGCTGGTGGTGGCCTGTGATGACGGCGTTATGGCGCAAACGCGTGAACACCTGGCGATCCTGCAGTTGACGGGCAACCCACAGCTAACCGTGGCGCTGACCAAAGCCGATCGTGTGGACGCGACGCGTATTAACGAGGTGCGCGAGGCGGTGCAGGCCACGTTGCGCGAATATGGCTTTACCGATGCTGCGCTGTTTGAAACAGTCGCCACAGAAGGGCGCGGGATCGACGCACTTCGCCACCATTTGCAGCAGCTTTCGTCGCGGGAACATGCCAGCCATCATCGCTTTCGTCTGGCCATCGACAGGGCGTTTACCGTTAAAGGTGCGGGTCTGGTGGTGACCGGTACCGCCCTGAGTGGTGAAGTGAAGGTGGGCGATACCGTATGGCTGACGGGTATTAACAAGCCGATGCGGGTGCGCGGGTTGCATGCACAAAACCAGCCCGTTGATCATGCCCATGCCGGGCAGCGTATCGCCCTCAATATTGCCGGCGATGCGGAGAAAGCGCAGCTAAACCGCGGCGACTGGCTGCTGTCTGAGGCGCCGCCAGAACCGTCTGAGCGGGTGATTGTCTTCCTGCAGACGCATATCCCGCTCAGTCAGTGGCAGCCGCTGCATATCCACCATGCGGCCAGCCATATCACCGGGCGCGTGTCGCTGCTGGAAAACGATCTCGCTGAACTGGTTTTCGATACGCCACTCTGGCTGGCAGATAATGACCGTCTGGTGCTGCGTGATATTTCGGCGCGAGAAACGCTGGCCGGGGCGCGGGTGGTGACGCTCAACCCGCCGCGGCGCGGGAAGCGTAAACCGGAGTATTTGCAGTGGCTGTCGGCACTGGCGCAGACCAGTAACGATAAGGCTGCGCTGGAGGTGCATCTTGAACGCGGTGCGGTGAACCTGACCGACTTCGCCTGGGCACGACAGCTCAGCAACGAAGGCCTCCTCCCGCTGACCCAGCAGCCGGGTTTTATCCAGGCCGGTAATAACCTGCTGAACGCGCCGGTTGCGGCGTGCTGGCAGCGAAAGGTGTTAAACACGCTTGCCACCTACCATGAACAGCATCAGGATGAACCTGGCCCGGGGCGCGAGCGCCTGCGTCGTATGGCGCTGCCAATGGAAGACGATGCGCTGGTGCTGTTGCTGATAGAAAACATGCGTGAAAGCGGCGTGATCAAAAGCCACCACGGCTGGCTGCATCTGCCGGATCACAAAGCCGGGTTCACCGCAGAGCAAGAGGCAATCTGGCAAAAAGCGGCCCCTCTGTTTGGCGATGAGCCCTGGTGGGTTCGCGATCTCGCCCGTGAAACGAATACCGACGAGCAGGTGATGCGCCAGGTATTGCGCCATGCCGCGCAGCAGGGGCTCATCGTTGCGATCGTGAAAGATCGTTATTACCGCAACGATCGTATCGTCGCGTTTGCCAGCCTGATCCGCGAACTGGATCAGGCGCGAGGCTCCACCTGTGCGGCTGATTTCCGCGATCGTCTGAACGTGGGGCGAAAGCTTGCCATTCAGATCCTGGAATATTTCAACCGCATCGGTTTTACCCGCCGTCGCGGTAACGACCATTTATTACGGGATTCGTTGCTCTTTCCAGAAACAGCGTGACCCCTGTCGTAAACACCACTCCCGGCTGGCGATAAAATCACCAGCCGGTACTACCCTTGTTGTACACCAACAGCAAGGAGACGGTCATGACAAACAATCCTCCCTCTTCACGCATTCAGCCAGGCGAGTACGGTTTCCCTCTCAAGCTAAAACCCCGTTATGACAACTTTATTGGCGGCGACTGGGTGGCACCCGTCGACGGCGAATACTATTCCAACCTGACTCCCGTCACCGGCCAGCCGCTGTGCGAGATAGCCAGCTCAGGCAAGCGCGATATCGATCTGGCGCTGGATGCGGCGCATAAAGCCAAAGATAAATGGGGACAGACTTCCGTGCAGGACAGGGCGGCGATCCTGTTCAAAATTGCCGACCGGATGGAGCAAAATCTTGAGCTGCTGGCGACGGCAGAAACCTGGGATAACGGCAAGCCGATCCGTGAAACGATGGCGGCCGATGTGCCGCTGGCGATTGACCACTTCCGCTATTTTGCCTCCTGTATTCGTGCTCAGGAGGGGGGAATCAGTGAAGTCGATAGCGACACCGTGGCGTATCACTTCCACGAGCCGCTGGGCGTGGTGGGGCAGATTATCCCGTGGAACTTCCCGCTGCTGATGGCGAGCTGGAAAATGGCGCCCGCGCTGGCGGCCGGGAACTGCATTGTGCTGAAACCGGCCCGCTTAACGCCGCTTTCAGTACTGCTGCTGATGGACATTATCGGTGACCTGCTGCCCCCGGGGGTGATTAACGTGGTCAACGGGGCCGGGGGGGAGATTGGGGAATACCTGGCGACCTCAAAACGCATCGCCAAAGTGGCGTTTACCGGCTCGACGGAAGTGGGTCAGCAGATCATGCAGTACGCCACCCAGAACATCATTCCGGTGACGCTGGAGCTGGGCGGAAAATCCCCGAACATCTTCTTCGAGGACGTGATGGCGGAAGAGGACGCCTTCTTCGATAAAGCGCTGGAAGGGTTTGCGCTGTTTGCCTTTAACCAGGGCGAAGTCTGCACCTGCCCAAGCCGCGCGCTGGTGCAGGAGTCCATCTATGAGCGCTTTATGGAACGGGCCATTCGCCGCGTGGAGTCGATCCGCAGCGGTAACCCGCTAGATAACGTGACGCAGATGGGCGCGCAGGTGTCGCATGGACAGCTGGAAACCATCCTTAATTACATTGATATCGGCAAAAAAGAAGGGGCGGATGTCCTCACCGGTGGACGCCGTAAAGTGCTCGGCGGCGATCTGCAGGAAGGGTATTACCTTGAGCCGACCATACTGTCTGGCAAAAACAACATGCGCGTTTTCCAGGAGGAAATTTTTGGACCGGTGCTGGCCGTGACCACCTTCAAAACGATGGAGGAGGCGCTGGAGATTGCTAACGATACGCCGTATGGCCTGGGGGCGGGCGTCTGGAGCCGCAACGGCAATCTGGCGTATAAAATGGGCCGGGGGATCCAGGCCGGACGCGTATGGACCAACTGTTATCACGCCTACCCGGCGCACGCGGCCTTTGGGGGTTATAAGCAGTCAGGCATCGGGCGTGAAACGCACAAGATGATGCTGGAGCATTATCAGCAGACGAAATGCCTGCTGGTCAGCTACTCCGATAAACCGCTGGGGCTGTTCTAGTCATCCAGCTCAGGCCGTCCGTGGGCGGCCTGAGCTATTTGCTGGCGAAGATTATTCAGGACACCATCCAGAACATATTGCACGCGCCATGGCTGGTATTCACGCTTGCGGAAGATGGCCGTCAGATCCAGCCACCATTCTTCCTGATGCGGGAAGCAGGGAACCAGTGAACCGTTTTTTAACTCTTTTCTCAGGCTCTCTTTCGGCGCAAAGACGATACCGAGATTATTCCTCGCCAGCTCCAGGGCAGTTTGCGTATTGTCGCAAATATAATTCCCGGTAACCCGGTAATCCTGTACATCATCACTGCCATGAACGCGGAACCGCCAGATGTTAGCATCATCCACCAGCATGGAGTCGATTAAAATACAGGAGTGATGAATTAAATCTTCCGGGCCGTTTAACGGGTGCTGATGTAAATACTCTTCGGTTGCGAAGGCGGTAACGGAATATTGGGTTAATACACTTGCGACCAGACTTTCATCTTTCGGCTGAGCATAGGTAATTAAAATATCGCAGTCATCCGGAAAGGTCACCCCCTCAGAAAATTCATTGCGATCCAGATTGTATGTTTTCAGCGAAATACGAATATCGCCAATATCTTTTATCTGGTGGATCACATGACGAGAGAGATAGGTCACGATGCCTGTCGGGGCGTAAATCGTCACCTTTCCACGCTTTTCATGCTTATAATCGGCAATAAAATTAATAAGCTGACTATTTTTATCCAGCGTGGCGTTCACGTAAGGAAGCAAGGCCTCACCAAACTGCGTTAGCGCAAGCTGACGGGTGGTGCGCTCAAAGACCTTGAGACCGACTCGTGTTTCAAAATCAGAGAGATATTTACTGACGTTGGCCTGTGCCATGCCCAGCAGGGCGGCGGCGTCACCAATGCTGTGGGTAGCGGCGATGACGGAAATTATTTTTAATTCACGGGGTTTTAGTTGTAATTTATTCATCATGCCCACCCATCTATATGATTTTATATATAATATTATATAAACAGCGGCGTTGCATACGCAAATTTGTAACCATTATTATTCGCCTCGCTTGTTCGGCGTTTAAATGGATTACATGGAATGACTATTAAAAACAATTTACTCATCGCTGCCACGTTATTTGCGACCTCATCCGCAATGGCCGGTGACTTTTCACTTGGCGCGGGGGCTGTATTTAATGAGTCACCTTATAAAGGGTATAATGAAAATACCACCGCGGTTCCGTTAATTAGCTATGAAGGTGACCGATTCTATGTGCGCCAGACCACAGGTGGATGGATCCTGTGGAAAGACGAAAAAAATGAATTTAGCCTGACCGCGTCGTGGATGCCGCTGCATTTTGATCCCGACGATAACGACGACCCTCAGATGAAACATCTGGATGAGCGTAAAGCGTCTGCTTTCCTGGGTGGCGCCTATTACCGCCATGAAAACTGGGGCTCGCTGAAAATGGCCGTTTCCGGCGATGCGATGGATGAAAGCGGTGGCGTAGTCGGTGAGATTTCGTACTTCCGCCCCATCCGCATGGAACGCCTCACGCTGACGCCATCTGTGGGCATTTTCTACAGTGACGAGAGCTATAACGACTACTACTACGGGGTTTCCGGCAGCGAGTCTCGCCGCTCAGGTCTCAATGAATACGCCGCCGGTGACAGCTGGACGCCATACGTGGGTTTGGCGGCAAAATATCAGTTAACCCAGAACCTGTTCCTTAACGCCAGCGCGGTTTATACCGTATTGCCTGACGACGTGAAGAACAGCCCGATGATCGACCGCGACGACAGCTTCGCGCTGATGACCGGGCTGAGCTGGCGCTTCTGATGCTGTAAAGCCGGGTGGCGGCTTCGCCTTACCCGGCGTTGTGATAGCGCCTGTATTTTGATCTGCAATTTACCTGTTCAGCCTTTCTTTTTGCGTTGCTCCTTCCTGTTCAGACAAAACCCGGCTGCGTTTGCATTTCCTTTCGTCTATTGTCATCTGCACCAGTAGCGATGGTGTGTATGATGTGTATAATCATGGAAGGATTGGAATGTGAAAAGTGCGGATGTCATTACTGTTCTGGTCAGGCATGGCTGGAAATGTGTAAGAACGAAAGGAAGCCATCATCAGTTTCGCCACCCAGTACATGCGGGGTTGGTGACCGTTCCACATCCCAAAAAGGACATAAAACCCGGCACCCTCGCGCAAATCTGGCGGCAGGCGGGAATCAAACACTGATATCAGGAGTAGTTATGTTTTATCCGGCTTACATTCATTCTGATCCCGACGGTAGCGCCAGCGGTTTTTTTCCTGACGTTCCTGGTTGTTTTTTTGCCGGCAATTCTCTGGATGATGCTTTTCAGGATGCACGTGATGCACTGACAGCTCACTTCGAAGCGCTATTTGAAATGGATGAAGAGTTACCTCTCCCTGGCAATGTTGAAGCACATCTTGAAGCCACACCGGGTGATTTTATCGGCGGACAATGGTTGCTTGTAGATATCAATATGAAGCAATTCGACGGTAAGGCCGAGCGTATCAATATCACCCTGCCTCGTCGATTGCTGGTGAAAATTGATTCTTTTGTGAATGAGCATCCGCAGTTTAGTAACCGAAGCGCTTTTCTTGCTGAGGCAGCGCGTCGCGTGCTGCCTTAACGATCCCTCTCCCGTGGGAGAGGGTTGGGGTGAGGGCATCAGGCCGCAGATATTCAGTCCTCATCCACCCAAATGCGCATTTCCCCTTCTCCCCGGTTAGCCCAGCTAAACCACGGAATAAAGGTCAACGTTTTGGGTTGACGTTGCACCGCAGGACGGTCGTACTGCCATAACGCCTCCGATCCCGCTTCTGCGGCGTCATGCGTGACACCTTCCGCCTGAATCAGCATCTTATGAGCGAAAATTCCTTTACCCTCGAAAACCCGGAATTCACTGTTGGCAGGCAGGGCAAGATTATGCAGGTTGGCGCCGTTGTCGGCTTCTTCCAGGCAGTAGACCAGCGGACCGCGCTGCAGCGCGACCTTTCCGGCCTGCTGACGAACCTGTGGGTGACCGTACACGCGGCGGACCGGCATCGGTAAGGTTAGCGTGAGCGTATCGCCCTCCTGCCAGCGACGGGTGAGGTGAAGATAGCCCCGTGATACCTCGCCCGTCATGCCTTCTCCGTTCAGCGACACGTGAGGATTTGCGCACCAGTCCGGCAGTCGCAGGGCCAGGGTGTGCGTCACCGGTACGGGCGAGGCGATCTCAATGTTGACCTCTTCCTGCCACGGATAATTACCGCTGATCCGCAGCTTAAGCGTCTCATCGCCCACAGGGAGGGTGACCTCATTCCCTACGTAGAGATTAATGAAAAGCGCATCCGGGCGAACGGTGTAAATGTAATGCCCCAGCGACGTCAGCACGCGGGCGATATTCGGCGGGCAACAGGCGCAGCCGAACCAGCGCTGACGAACCGGTTTGACGTGGTCATAGATGTGGTTAAAGGCCAGCGTCCTGGGGTGCACTTCCAGCGGGTTAACATAGAAGAAATGCTTACCGTCCAGCGCCATGCCGCCCAGCACCGTGTTGTACAGGGCGCGCTCCATCACGTCGGCGTAGCGGCTATCCGCTTCCATCTCCAGCATCCGACGGGCAAACATCATCAGGCCAATCGAGGCGCAGCTTTCGGCATACACCGTATCGTTGGGCAGATCGTAATCGCTGCTGAAGGCTTCACCGCTACTTTGCGAACCAATCCCGCCGGTAATGTACAACTGGCGCTGCGCCATGTTGTTCCACAGGCGTAAGCAGTCCTGACGTTTTGCGTCGTCTTTGCTCAGACGAGCCAGGTGTGCCATACCCGCCATCAGGTAGACAAAACGCACCGCATGGCCAATCGCTGTTTGTTGTTCAGCAAGCGGTTGATGCGCCTGGCTGTAAGCTTTGTCCTTGACCATCCATGCCGGGCCGTAGGTGTGCCAGTACGATGTTCTGCCGCGCTTCTCGTATTCGATATCATAGAAGTGAGGCTGCGTACCGCGCGCCTCGATGAAGTATTTCACCAGGTTCAGGTAGCGTGGCTCCTCAGTAACGTCGTACAGCCGCATCAGCGCCAGCTCGATTTCCGGGTGGCCCGGATAGCCGTGAAGCTGGCCTTCCCGGGGGCCGAAAACGGTGTCGATATGATCTGCCAGTTTACACACCACCTCCAGCAGTCGGCGTTTTCCGGTGCCCTGAAAATACGCCACGCCAGCTTCGATCATATGCCCCGCGCAGTAAAGCTCGTGGCACTCGGCCAGATTTGTCCAGCGTTCGTCGGGCGCTTTGACGGTGAAGTACGTATTGAGATAACCATCTTCACACTGCGCCGCGGCGATCAGTTCAATCACCTCATCGGCGGTTTTTTCCAGTTCAGCATCGGGTTTCTGACACAGCGACCACGCCACGGCTTCCAGCCATTTCGCCACGTCACTGTCCTGAAATACCATGCCGTAGAACTCACCTTCTTCAAGACCTGCCGCAATGCGGAAGTTGGTGATGGCATGACTGGGCTCGGCTTCTGCCACGCGATCGTTGAGCGCATCCCACTGATAGGGGATGACCACATCACGCACCAGCCGCTGATACTGGCCAAGAAACGGATCGTTGATTTTCAGGTTATGCAGGTCGGCTTCCATTATGGACATCACGTTCTCCTCAGGACGGTACATGACGCTGGCGCAAATCGGTGGCAATGCGCGACATCATCGGATTGTTGAGTCTGCACCAGCGGATTGAGACCGCCAGCAGCAGGTGGAAAAGGGCAGGGAGCAGCGTCTCCATGGCGGTAATGCCCTGCAGCGAGGCGGGCGTCTGGTTACCCGCTCCCGGCTGATAGGCGACGGCGATAAACACCAGGCTGATGATCCCGGCGCTGGAGGCCCACGCCAGCTTGATGAAAAACAGGTTGAAGGCGAAGTTCATGCCCGACGATCGCACGCCGGTCTTCCACTCGCCGTAGTCGTCGGCAAAAGCCATCAGCGAGAAGTGCAGCGGCAGGGTAAAGCCCAGGATGACGCCGTTACTCAGAATTACGATCAGCCAGAGCGTCTGATGCGCCGGGCCGCCGGGCAGGAACCACATGCCAGCCGCGATCGCGGCGAGCACCAGGTTGGTGTAGTAGTAGAGTTTGACCGTATCAATACGGCGAGAGAGGGGGCTGACGATCACCGCCCCGAGGATCGCTGCGAAGGTCACCATGGTGAAAAATAGCGAGGTGTAGGCGGTGCTGCCCTGAAGCACATAGGTGATGAAGTACATGTATCCGCCGCCACGGATGTTGAAGACGTTGATCAGCAAAAACGACATCACCAGCATCAGCAGCAGCTGGTCATTTTTACGCAGCCCTGCCAGGTGTTCGCGCAGGGTGAATTTACCCATCAGCGCCAGTGGGACGCGTTCACGGACCCAGAAGAAGCAGCAGAGAAACATCACCACGGCGAGGGTGCACAGGACGCCAACGCCCAGCTGATAACCCCGGGCGGCGTTGCCTTGCCCCAGCGCTGCCACCAGCCACGGCAGGCCGACGGAGACCAAAAATCCCGCAACGCCGCACAGCACAAAGCGCCATGACTGGCAGGATATGACCTCGCTGTGGCGGGTGGTCATGGTGTTGATAAGCGCACAGTAGGGCACGTTGATGGCGGTATAGCCGACGGACAGCAGCAGGTAGGTGCCGAATGCCCACGCAATCTTCACGCCCATGCTGGCTTCAGGTACGGTGAAGGTCAGCACGCCGATGATGCCAATAGGGAATGCCACCCACAGCTGCCAGGGACGAAAGCGCCCCCATCGGCTTTGGGTGCGGTCAGCAATCACGCCCATGACAGGGTCAGAAATCGCGTCAAATACGCGCAGGGCAATAAACAGCGTGCCGACAAGCGCCGGGGTCAGGCCAAAAATATCGGTATAGAAAAAGGTCAGGAAATTCATTATCAGGCAGGTAATGACCGTGCCGCCCGCGTCGCCCAGGCCGTAGCCAATTTTCTCGCGAACGGACAAACGTTCTTCTCTCACCCGTTGTGCAACGTCAGACTCGGTGATCGGTGTGGAAGTCATGAGATAACTCCTCGGTAATCGATTTTTATCGTATTTGTGCAAGGTACCTCATTCATTCTGCACTGAACGCAAAGGGCAACAAGGGAAGGGAAAAGTATAAAAAGATGACGATTCCGACCTGATGAAGAAAGTGTGAGTTTGATCGGGCAGCTATAACGTTAATTGTTAATAATCAATGGATAAGTCAATTAAATGCGGCAATAAAAGCGGAATGGTGAATATCCATGCTCGAATTATCCATAGCGCTTCCGATTAAAGTGCAAAACGGCGGATTGTTTATTTCGCGGGGCGTGGGTCGCCACCCGGCGCGTAAATTAACGTCGTGGGAAATCATTTTCGTCGAAAAGGGGACATTAACGATCCAGGAGGAGAACCGTCTTTTTGAGGTGAAGGCGGGGGAGAGTTTATTGCTCTGGCCGAAGCGGCGGCATGTGGGTACAGAAGATTTTCCGGCCGATCTGCGATTTTACTGGCTGCATTTTGAGGTGAAACCTGGGCCTTCCGTTTTGCCGGAGGCTTCTCCGCTGACCATTGAACAACATTGCTGCGTGAGGGATGTCCCGTCGGTGATTGCGCTTTTCCGCCAGTTCCTCAGCGAGCAGGAAAAATTACAGCGCAGCGTGGCGCTGGAAATGCTTTTGCTACTGATTTTGCAGCAAATATCCCTCTCAGCAGGGTATGAGGACCGCCCCGATGAGGCCGGTGCAGCTCTGGCCTGGAAGGCAAAACAGCTTATTCGCACGCAGTTTCATTTACCGCTCTCCACCTCGCTGCTGGCAAAATCGCTGCACTGTAATGCCGATTACCTCGGGCGCGTGTTTCGTCGGACATTTCATTTAACCCTGACGGAGGCGATTCATCGCCAGCGCGTCAGGGCGGCAGAAAAAATGCTGCTGAATGACTCAGCGTCATTAACGGAAGTGGCCACCCGCTGCGGTTTTAACGACGTGGGGTATTTCCGGCAGATATTTTCGAAGCATACCGGGTTAACGCCCGCCGTCTGGAAACGGCGGTACTGTAAAGAACACATTAATTCCGGTTGATCACTGCCCGTAATAGGCATGCGCACCGTGCTTGCGCAGATAATGTTTGTCGAGCAGTTCCTGCTGCATAACCGGAAGCTGCGGCGCAAGCTGGCGCGAAAACAGGCCCATGTACGCGCACTCTTCCAGCACCACGGCGTTGTGTACCGCATCGGCGGCATCTTTACCCCAGGCAAACGGTCCGTGGGAGTGCACCAGCACTGCCGGGATCTGCATGGGGCTGATGTCGCGCTCTTCAAAGGTTTTGATGATCACTTCACCGGTCTGATACTCGTAGTCTCCTGCGATCTCCGCCGTGGTCATCCGCCGCGTGCAGGGGATCGCGCCGTAGAAGTAGTCCGCGTGCGTCGTGCCCCATGCGGGCAGATCCTGACCTGCCTGAGACCAGATGGTGGCATGGCGGGAATGGGTATGGACGATGCCGCCAATTTCCGGGTAGCGACGGTACAGCGCAAGATGGGTAGGCGTGTCTGACGACGGTTTCATGCTGCCCTCGACCACCTCACCGGTGGCGATATTCACCACCACCATATCATCCGCCGTCATCACGTCATACTCCACGCCGGACGGTTTGATCACCATCAGACCGCTGTCGCGATCCACCGCGCTGACGTTACCCCAGGTGAAGGTCACCAGCTGGTGGGCGGGCAGTGCCAGGTTGGCTGCCAGCACCTCGGCTTTGAGTTGTTCTAACATGTCATGCCTCCTTCCTGCATGCGGGCTTCAATCCAGCGGCGCGCCTGGATAATCTCCAGCACCGGCTCTTTTGCTTTTTCGGTCCACATTTCAATCAGAAACGCGCCGCGGTAGTTCAGCTTATTGAGCGTGTTAAACACGCCAACGAAATCGACGCAGCCCTCGCCAAACGGCACGTCGCGGAACTGTCCTGGGCTTTGTGCCGTGACGGGCTGGGTATCTTTCAGGTGAATTGCCGCGATGCGGTCAATGCCCAGCGTCAGTTCGGCGGCCACATCGTTACCCCACGCGCTGAGGTTGCCGACATCCGGGTAAACGCTAAACCACGGCGAGGCCAGCATCTCGTCCCACTTTTTCCATTTGCTGAT
Source organism: Enterobacter cloacae complex sp. 2022EL-00981 (assembly GCF_028737495.1). Lineage (NCBI taxonomy): Bacteria > Pseudomonadati > Pseudomonadota > Gammaproteobacteria > Enterobacterales > Enterobacteriaceae > Enterobacter > Enterobacter cloacae complex sp. 2022EL-00981. The sequence goes on along the minus strand of NZ_JAQZRK010000005.1, from coordinate 9,769 downwards.
GGAGTTCATAAACGCGGTGTCCATGATCTCAACGGCCACCATCACCTGCGCGGCGGCGGCCTGCTCGACTGCCCATGCCAGCCCTTCGGCGAAGCGTTGCCGGGTGCCTTCATCATGCTCTTCGTAATACACGTCATACCCGGCCAGCTGGATGGTGCGAATACCCAAATCACGCGCCAGTTTAATGGCGCTGGACATGATCTCCCGGGCGCGGGCGCGCACGGTTTCGTCCCGGCTGCCAAACGGGAAGCGGCGGTGGGCAGACAGGCACATGGAGGGGATCGACACACCGGTCTCCAGCATCGCTTCCACCAGCGATGCACGCTGTGTGGTGCTCCACGCCAGGCGCGACAGGCGTTCGTCCGTTTCATCTACCGACATTTCAACAAAATCAAAGCCACAGCTTTTTGCCAGCACCAGGCGCTCCGGCCAGGTGAGGGATTTCGGCAGCGCTTTTTCGTAAATACCTAACGGATGCTGACGCATGATTACGCTCCCCAGATGTCGCGGATTTGCGAATGGAAGGCCTCGGCCACCTGCGGTGGATTGGCAGCGCCTGCCAGTGCGCGACCGGCGATAAAGGCTTTGACGTTGATCTGCTTAAACAGCGGCAGGTCGGCCGGGGTGATGCCGCCGGTGACGGACAGCTGCAAACCAATGTCGGAGAGCGCCTTCATTCGGGCGAGATCTGCCTCACCCCACTGCTGACCGCTGGCCTGCGCGTCGCGTCCCCGGTGGTAGATGGCCTGCTTCACGCCGATGCGGTGCCAGGCGCGGGCATCATCCAGCGTCCAGTTGCCAAACAGCTCCATCTGAATTTCCCCACCGCAGCGCAGCGCCACCGCGTGACCTTTTTCAACCGTGGCCAGCGGCGCTGCGCAGATGATGGTCATCCAGTTCGCACCTGCGCCAAACGCCTGCTCTGCCAGCGTTTCTCCGGCGTCGGCCACCTTCCAGTCCGCCACGAGGGTTTTCCCTGGACACTGCTCGCGCAGCGCACGCACGGCGTTAAGCCCTTCGGTCAGACATAAAATGGTGCCCGCTTCGATAATATCGACGTGATCGGAAAGCCTGGCGACATCGCGCTGGGCAGCCTGAAGTGAGGTGTGGTCGAGCGCCAGCTGCAGTAATGGTCGGCTCATAGGTCGTGCTCCTTAACACGGGCGTGATAACCCTGTAGTGCTGAAATCAGTAACTGATAGCGCTGATACTTGCGCTGATAGGCCGCATGGGCGTGCATGTCGGGTTCAATGACCCGAATGTCGTGTCTGAGCGCGCGCTGCGCTGCGTAAAAATCGGGATAAACGCCGGTGCCAACCAGGGCGGCTAGCGCCGCGCCGGAACAGCCAGTCTCTTCCACCTGCGGCAGCGCAATCGCCAGACCGCTGACATCCGCCAGCATCTGCATCCATACGTCAGAGTGGGTCGGGCCGCCGGTGACGCGCAGTGCCTGTACGTCGGTAAAGCGTTCGAGCATGCGGTTTAGATGGGTCATATGGCTGAACACCACGCCTTCGTAAACTGCCTGTAAAAGATGCGCGCGAGTATGCAGCGCCTGCATGCCGTAGAAACCGCTCGTCATCTCCAGCCCGGCGTTGCTGCCATAGAGAAACGGCAGAAAGAACAGATCGCTTTCGGCTTTCGGCAGGCTGGCCACGGCGCGGTTGATCTCGCTGAAAGACATTTCTCCCCACTGGGCGGTCAACCACTCAAGGTTGCCGGAAGAGGTGGGGCTGGCTTCGTGGACAATGTACTGCTGCGGGTGGACGTAACGCCCATAGACATAGGGATGCGGTTCGTCGTCCCGAAGCGCATTGGCAATCCCGCTGGTGACGGCCCAGGTGCCCATGACGGCGTTCAGCGTATGTTCGTCGTGCAGTCCGGCACAGATCGCGGTGGAAACCACATCAAACAGCCCACCAACGACGGGGGTTCCCGCCGCGAGACCGGTAAGTGCGGCAGCCTGAGCGGTGATTTCCCCGCAGATTTCCGCTGAACCGACAACGGGCGGCAGAGCGTTGTCGATTTCACTGATACCCAGCCAGCGCGTGAGCTGCGGATCGTACTGGCCGGTGTTCATGTTGTAGAGATTGGATTCAGAGATGTTGCTCTCTTCGCAGCCTTTTACGCCGGTGAGGCACCAGCGCAGGTAGTCGTGTGCCATCATCACGCAGCCAATCTGCTGATAGCGCTGTGGTTCATTCTCTTTGACCCAGCGCAGAAGTGAGGCCGGATGCCCGGTCCAGAGCGTCTGTCGTGTATGCGGATAGAGCTTTTCGGGAATACCGTCCTGCTGCCAGCGCTGCACGATGTCCAGTGCCCGACGGTCTGAGGAGAGCATCGCATTGCCCAGAGGACGATCCTGTTTATCGAGAAGAAACAGCCCCTTGCCCTGCGCTGAAATGCCCACGCCTTTGATCTGCTCGCCGCTAACCCGGGCGTTGTTGAGCAGAAGAGCGACGGTGGTGTGACACTGCTGCCACAGCTGGTTCATGTCCCGCTCCGCATAGCCTGCTCGCGGGCTGAGCGTGGCAACCGTGCGGCGTTCAATACAGACCTCTTTGCCCTGGCGGGTATATAAACCGGCTTTCAGATAAGTACCGCCACAATCGATACCCAGCCAGAAGGGTTCTTTTTCACTCATCTTTGACTCTCTCGTCTTGCTTCCTCTCCCCGTGGGAGAGGGCGGGGGTTCTCGTCTTGCTCCCTCTCCCTGTGGGAGAGGGCTGGGGTGAGGGCATCAGGCCGCACGCTTATGCGAATTCACCGTAGGGTTAGGCTCCGCACCGGCATCGCACTTCGCCGGTAGAAACAGGGCCAGCAGAGAGGCCAGTGCCAGTGATACCGCCAGGCAGTAAACCCCCGCATCTTTGCTGTACAAGGTGATCAGCACGCCGACCGCATAAGGGCCACAGAACCCGCCGAGGTTACCCAGGGCGTTAATTACCCCCCGCGCACCGCCTGCCATCTCCGCGCTGAACAGGCGTGCCGGAATGGTCCAGAACACGCCCGCCGCCGACTGCAGGAAGAACCCACACCCCACCAGCGCGGCGTAGGCCAGCCAGGTATGCTCTTTCAGCGCCACGGAGAGGAACATGCAGAGCGCAAAACCAATCAGCGGCAGGGAGACAAACAGCTTGCGTTTACCGGTACGGTCAGAGAGCGAAGAGAAGAGGAACATACCCGCAATGGCCCCGATATAAGGCAGGATCGCGAGCACGCCTACCTGGCCGATGCTGGTGTGCGTGAGCTCTTTGAGAATGGTGGGTAGCCAGAGGGTGTAACCGTAAATGCCGGTCTGGTAGAAGAAGTTCAGGGCAATCAGCTGCCACATGGTTTTGTCGGACAGCACCGCGCTCAGCGAGGCGTTTTTCACCCCTTTACCGGCAATGGCCTGCTGTTCTGCGGCCAGGGTTTTGACCAGATAGTTTTTTTCCGCTTCAGAAATCCAGCGTGCTTCCTGCGGGCGGTCGTACACCGTGAAGGCCCACAGCACCAGTACAACGATGGACATCAGCCCTTCAATGATGAACAACCAGCGCCAGTGGAGTGCGGTAATAATCCAGCCCGACAGGGGCGCGGTGATGATCCCGGCAATGGGGACGAACATAATTACAATCGCATTGGCACGACCGCGTTCAGCGTCAGGGAACCAGTTACTGATCATCGTCAGCACAACCGGCAGCATCCCGCCTTCTGCTACCCCGAGTAAGAAACGCAGCACCAGCAGTTGATACTGACTGGTGACGAGCCCGGTCAGGACCGAAATCACCGCCCAGGCGACCAGCGACCAGCCGATAAATTTCTTCCCGCTACCATGAACGGCAATCTTGCCGCCAGGCACCTGCAAAAACAGATAGCCAATAAAGAAGATCCCACCCGCCAGGCCTGCCATGGTGGCAGAAATACCTAACTCTTCATCCATACCGCCGGGCATGGCAAAAGCAATATTCACACGGTCCATATAAGAAATAATGCAGGCGATAAGAATCGGGGGAATAATTCTTAGCCAGCGCTGGCGCGGAATGTCCGCATGTAGAGCTTGAGTAGACGTATTCATATTTAATATCTCAGTGTAGGTAACCGGAATAAGATTTTTTTATTGTTATTGCGTTGCTTTTTTCATTTGGCTAATGCCGTCTCGCAAAATAGCGATGCGATGGCTGATATCAGCATTAGCATTTATTTCCAGTAATTTAATACCGGAAAATTTCAATGTTGCGGCGCTCGCCGCAGTAAAGAGTGCTTTTGCATGTTCAGTGGTCATCAAACTGTCGGCACAGTACGATGAAAACGGTGCGTGCAGATCCTGCCATTCACCGTACTCTCCGCGGATGGTGGTGCCGGAGAACATCAGCGCGGCCAGTTTTCCGGCCTGAAGGGCGGTCTGAACGTGCTCAAGCGGAAGCGTGGTGTTGCGCCCTTCAATGGCTGAGCGCGCCCAGTTGATACAGACGCTGATATCCGTCTCTTTTATCACCTCCAGCACCTGCTCTAAGGGTAAAAATCCCTTACGCGGTGCGGGACCGGTCATGGCATCGCAGTGTTCAAGCACCAGATCGCAGGACCAGTCCCAGCCCGCGATTTCACGAATGGAACGGGCGAACGCCTCGATAGCCTGCTCGACTGAAGCATTGCCCGCCTGCGGTGCGGCCTGCATTTCCAGAGCGATCACCTTTCCAGGAAAACGGGCGTTAACGGCAGCAATCTTCTGCTGCAGATGGCGGTAATATTCCACACACGCTTTACGCTGTTCTTCGTCAGCAGACGCCAGGCCAAACGCACCGTTTGTGCCGCGGCGGCGCATGGTTTCCATCACGGCGGTCACCACGATTTGCCATTCACCCGGCGTATGGCGGAACAGCCATTCATCCCCATAAGGATGGAGATGTTCAAGGCAGGGTTGTTCCAGCCCGCGAATGTGTGGCGTGTCAGAAAGTTCCCGCCAGAAGGTTTGTTCTTCTTGTTCCCCTTTCTGGTGAAACGAGGGTGCGCAGGGGTACGCACCAATAATAAAACCGGTATTGGTCATTTCGCGTTCCTGTATTTATACCCGTCATACTTCAAGTTGCATGTGCGTTGGCTGCGCTCGTTCACCCCAGTCACTTACTTATGTAAGCTCCTGGAGATTCACTCTCTTGCCGCCTTCCTGCAACACGAATTATTTAGGGTATATCAGAAAATCAATCTAATTCGCTGATTGCCACTTTCACCACAATTTTGCGAATTGCGGCTTCCTTGTTTTTAATACAGGCAGGACGGTGTACATCCTGCGGGAAAAATATGGCATAACTGCCGGGTATCATTTCGATAAACGATTCATTTTCACTGTTGTGATAAAAAATAATATCCCGTTGTTCCAGTAATGATTCGCTGATGTTGTTATTTCCGGTATCGATAGCAATACCGATTTTTTCTTCACCCCACGCCAGAAATTGAATATCAAGATAGCGGCGATGCACTTCGGGGCGATTCTCATGCGGCTCTTTGGTGGTCAGGTCGAGGATCTGGGCAAAGAGGTTGCGCCCCTCAATTTCAACGACACCCGGTTTTAGCATGCTGAAATCCGTGGTACGCAGAAAATCTAACGCTTTTTCAATCGCCCGCGGCAGGCGACACGGATTTGGCTGTGAAATATGTCCGAATATCATGGCCCACTCCTTACAGCGCCTGGATTTTCGCCCACACGCTGTCGTCAATGGTGATGCCGTTGCGGCGGTTCTCTTCAAGCAGTCGCGTAAATTCGTGCCCCGGCAGACGGACTGCGACGTTTTCGTCTGCCCGCTCGGCGGTGGTGATGAAGTCCATAATACGCTGCAGTTTGGCATCGCGGGTTGGGCCGTCGATCAGGCGGTCGACCTCGATGGCGATAAAGATCTGCGACACGCCATACTCGTCGCTGTTGTCCTGGGTAACTTCCGCCACGGAGGAGCCGTTAGAGAGCAGGGTGGCGATCATGTCGAGGACAATCGATAAGCCGGAACCTTTCCAGTAGCCCATCGGCAGGATACGGCGATTTTTCTCAATCACGCCAGGCTCTTTGGTCAGATTGCCCTCGTCGTCGAATCCGCCGTCGACCGGTAACGTGCGTCCGGCCAGTCGGTTCACTTCCAGCATGCCGTAGGAGAACATCGACATCGACATATCGACCATGGTGATTGGGGAGGAGGGGATCGCCACGATCAGCGGGTTGGTGCCGATGCAACATTCTTTTGACCCCCACGCGGGCATCACCGCAATGGAGTTGGTCCAGCAGATCCCGATGTAGCCCTTCTCTGCGGCTTGCCAGCCGTAGCTCCCTCCGCGCATCCAGTGGTTAGCGTTACGCAGCGCAACCAGACCGATACCGTGATCGGAGGCCAGTTCGGTGGCGCGATCCATCATTTTTTTCGCCGTCAGGTTACCGATGGCGCGTTGGGCATCCCACTGTTCGATGGCCCCTAATGTGGTCACCCGTTTTGGCTGGGCATCAGGAATGATGTCGCCCGCGTCCAGTTGCTGAATAAAACGCGGGAAGCGGTTCACGCCGTGGGAATAGACGCCAGATTCCGTGGTGCGGGCAAACATCTCCGCGCAGGCATCCGCCGTTTCTGCTTTTACACCGCGATCGAGCAGAACCCGATTGAACGCTGCTTTCAACTCTTCGAATGTCACTTTCATCCCTGTTCTCCTGTTCTTCGTAGGGGCAAGTGCGAGTGCTTTTTTATCGCTAAATTTCACTATGCGAAATCTGATTTCAAATATAGCGATCAAATTTTGCCAGATCAACGACATTCATGATTTTCAAAATCGATTAAAATCAACTGGTTGTGTTTTTTCTGTTGAGATCGTGAACTGAACCACACTTTGCGCTACCATCAGGGCGCGATAAAAAGGAGCCATGGGATGAGCATGAAAGAGAGCGACATGACGCAAGAAAAAGAGAGGCCAGCAGGTAGCCAGAGCTTGTTTCGCGGTCTGATGCTGATTGAGATCCTCAGTAACTATCCGAACGGCTGTCCTCTGGCCCATTTATCGGAACTGGCCGGGCTGAATAAGAGCACCGTGCACCGGTTACTGCAGGGATTGCAGTCATGCGGGTACGTCACCCCGGCGCCGGCGGCGGGCAGCTATCGCCTGACCACCAAATTTATCGCCGTCGGGCAAAAGGCGCTGTCGTCGCTGAATATCATCCATGTGGCTGCTCCGCATCTTGAGTCGCTGAATATCGCCACCGGCGAGACGGTGAACTTCTCCAGCCGCGAAGACGATCACGCGATCCTGATTTATAAGCTTGAGCCGACCACCGGTATGCTGCGCACGCGCGCCTATATCGGCCAGCATATGCCGCTTTACTGCTCGGCAATGGGCAAGATCTACATGGCATTCGGTCACCAGGACTATGTGACGAGCTACTGGGAAAGCCACCAGGATCAGATCCAGCCGCTGACCCGCAACACCATCACTGAACTGAGCGCGATGTATGACGAGCTGGCGGAAATCCGCGAGCACAGCATGGCGATGGACAAAGAAGAGAACGAGCTGGGGGTCTCCTGTATCGCGGTGCCGGTGTTTGATATTCATGGCCGCGTGCCGTATGCGATCTCAATTTCGCTGTCGACCTCCCGCATGAAGCAGATTGGCGAAAAAAATCTGCTTACACCTCTGCGTGAAACGGCGGACGCGATCTCCAGAGAGCTGGGTTTTAACGTGCGCGAGGGATAACAGATGAACCGGTTCATCATGGCGGATTCGGCAAAATGCATCGGCTGTCGCACCTGCGAAGTGGCGTGTGTCGTGTCGCATCAGGACGCCATCTCAACAGACGCCTTTACGCCCCGCATTCGGGTAGTCAAAGGGGACGCTTTCACCACGGCGGTGGGTTGCCATCAGTGTGAAGATGCCCCTTGCGCGAATGTCTGCCCAACGCAGGCGATTCGCCGTGGCGAGGGAGCCTGGCAAGTTGAGCAGGCGCGGTGTATTGGGTGTAAACGCTGTATGGTAGCGTGCCCGTTTGGGGCGATGCAGGTGGAATGGGCAGGAGATACGCTTCAGGCGCTGAAATGCGATTTATGCGCGCACCGCGCGGACGGACCGGCCTGTGTGGAAGCCTGCCCGACCCACGCGCTGAGCTGTGTCGATCCCGCCAGATTACGCACCGAGCGGTTGCGTCATCTGGCGTAGGTTCTTACTGGGCGTCTTCGCGCCAGGCGAATTCGATCTCTTCGGCGAGAATTTTCACCCCGGCTTCGATTTTTTCCGGATCGGGCACGTAGTTCATGCGCATACATTGATGCGTATGCGGCCACGGCTTGTCCAGCCCCGGGAAGAAGTAATCACCCGGCACCATCAATACGCCTCGCTTCTTCAGGCGCTGGTAAAGCAGCTCGGTGGTGATCGGCAGATCTTTAAACCACAACCACAGGAAAATCGCCCCTTCAGGTTTGTGGATCAGGCAGCGTTCTTCCGGTAAATAGCGGCGAAGTATGGCAATCGTCTCCTGAACGCGCTGATAATAGAACGGCTTAATCACGTCATTAGACAGGCGCAGCAGATCGTTGCGTTTGATCATTTCGCACATCATCGCCGGGCCAATACCGCCAGGAGAAAGGCTGATAATGCCGTTCATGTTGGTAATGGCGGTGATGATTTTTTCATTGGCGACGATGATCCCGCAGCGGCTGCCCGGCAGGCCGAGCTTGGAGAGGCTCATACACAGGACGATGTTCGGGTTCCACAGCGGACGTGCTTCGCTGAAGATAATGCCCGGGAACGGCACGCCATAGGCGTTATCGATCACCAGCGGGATGCCATGCTGATTTGCCAGCGCATCCAGTTTCATCAGTTCGTCGTCGGTGATGACGTTGCCCGTTGGGTTGGTTGGACGTGATACGCAGATCATGCCCGTCTCTTCACCAATGTGCAGATGTTCAAAATCGACGTGGTATTTGAACTGACCTTCCGGCAGCAGCTCAATATTCGGGCGCGCGGAGACGAACAGATCCTCTTCCAGACCGGAATCGGCGTAGCCGATATACTCTGGTGCCAGCGGGAACAGTACTTTTTTGGTAGTGCCGTCGGCGCGACGTCCTGCGAAAAGGTTAAACAAGTAGAAAAACGCGCTCTGACTGCCGTTTGTCAGTGCAATATTCTGCGGTTCGATATCCCAACCCAGCTCTTCACGCAGCATGTCGGCGAGGAGTTTCAGCAGTTCGGTTTTACCCTGAGGGCCGTCGTAATTGCAAAGCGCATCGGTTGCTTTGCCGTTTTCCAGCATCTGAGCGAGCAGCGTCTGGAAATAGGTATTCATCTCCGGGATTTGAGCCGGGTTTCCGCCGCCGAGCATGATGGCGCCCGGTGTGCGCAGCCCGTCGTTGAGGTCCTCCATCAGGCGGGTAATGCCTGAATGGCGGGTAAATTTGTCGCCGAAAAGTGAAAACGTCATAGCAGGTGATCTGTCGAGCTTGTTTTGAAAGTGGGTAACCATAACGCTAGCACCGTGCGGGTGCAAATCGGCTGGTGTGGTCGGATTTGTGGTTTTATGTGGTGGGTGTGGATTTTTGTAGTGAATAGTTCTGGCGAGTGCCCCTCATCCGGCCCTCTCCCTAAGGGTTGAGGGATTCCCATAAAATAATGCCAGCACGGAGGACCCCCTCTCCCTTGAGGGCTGAGGGATCCCCAGTAATATGGTCATGCCACCATGACCATATTACTGTACTCTTTTCCCAGCTTTTTCATCTCGTTAACTATATTCAGCCGTCTCACTTTCCCGGGCTCATGCCGGATGACT